>CANBZE010000042.1 GCA_947373775.1 Alphaproteobacteria bacterium | reverse complement strand
CCATGCCGGTGTCCGGCTTGTTGTAGTTGACGAAGCAGGTGGCATAGAGCGCCGCCTTGCGCTTGCCGAAGGCGGGCGCGGCGCTGTTGACCGCACCGGCTTCGCGGCCGGCCTGGCTGACGAACGTGCGGCTGTGGAATTTCGGCAGGCTCGCCTTGGCATCGATGCCGGCCACCGCTTCCATCACCGGTCGCGTCAGCTTGTTGTCCTTGTCGCTGGCCCAGTTGACCAGCGGCGCGATGGGCCCTGCGAGTGCGCCGTTGCGGTCCATCTCGGCAAGCTGGTGCTGCACGAATTCTTTGTTGCCCTTTTTGGCTTCTGCAAAGCGGTGGCGCAGCATCAGGTGCGGAAAATCCAGCATGAAAGGATGCGGCGGCACGTAAGGGCATTTGGTCATGAAACACATGTCGCAAAGCGTGCAGGCTTCCACCACCGGCTTGAAGTCTTCGGATTTCAGATGCTCGACGTCTTCCTGCGGGTTGTTGTCGATCAGGTCGAACAGGCGCGGAAAGGAATCGCAAAGATTGAAGCAGCGGCGGCAGCCATGGCAGATGTCGAAGACGCGGCGCATCTCCGCATCCAGCTTGGCCTCATCGGCAAAGTCCGGATCCTGCCATTTGATGATCTCGCGGGTGGGTGCACCCAGGCTGCCTTCGCCGGTCATCTGCATCCGTTCAGAAAAGAATGGCCGCGCAAATTGCTTCGCGCGGCCATTTTCATTTGCAAAAAGATTTACTTGCCCAAGGTGTCCAGCGCCTTCTGGAAGCGGCCGGCATGGGACTTCTCGGCCTTGGCCAGGGTCTCGAACCAGTCGGCGATTTCGTCAAAGCCTTCGGTGCGCGCGGTCTTGGCCATGCCCGGATACATGTCCGTGTATTCGTGGGTCTCGCCCGCGATGGAGGCCTTCAGGTTGGCGTCGGTGGCGCCGATCGGCTCACCGGTCGCCGGATCGCCCACTTCTTCCAGATATTCCAGGTGACCATGGGCATGGCCGGTCTCGCCTTCCGCGGTGGAGCGGAACACGGCGGCGACATCGTTATGACCTTCCACGTCGGCTTTCTGCGCGAAGTAGAGATAGCGGCGGTTGGCCTGGCTTTCGCCGGCAAAAGCCTCTTTCAGGTTTTCCCAGGTCTTGGTGTTCTTGAGTGCGGGCATATGCGCCTCCTGCGGGGTGAAACAATTTTTTGGTCGCTCCCGCTCTCGCGGACGCTCCTGGGCGGCACACTGTCCTTGCGGGCAGGGTCTGTCAACAGTTTAGAATGATTCTAAACTGTGAGAATGACTCGCAGAAATGCGCTTTAGTTTCGACGTACGCGCACCACGACATCGACCCGGTCAACGCTCAGACCGGCCGGCGGAGTGGGAACGCCCGCCACCGCAATACTTTCCCCCGGAATGTCGATCAGCAGGCCTTCTTTTTCGACAAAGAAGTGCTGGTGGTCGCCGGTGTTGGTGTCGAAATAGCTGCGCGCCGCATCCACGATCACCTGGCGGAGCAGCCCGGCCTCGGTGAACTGGTGCAGGGTGTTGTAGACGGTGGCCAATGAAACCTTCACGCCGGTATTGGCGACTTCGTCATGCAGGCTTTCGGCCGTCACATGCCGGTCGCCGTTTTGGAACAGCACGCCCGCCAGTTCCACCCGCTGGCGGGTGGGGCGCAAGCCGGCCTCGCGCAGACGCGCGGTGGTCTGGGCGCTGGTGTTCCTGGGTTCGCGCAATGCTTTGGCCATGGGCCATTTTCCTCGTGCCGCGCTGCCGGCCCAATGCTGTAAGGGGCGCGGCAACCTGCTAGACTGTGAAGGTTATATGTTAGAACCTTTCTAAGCAACAAGCTTGGCGTTTCAAAGGTAGCCCGCCCCCCTGTTTTCGGGTAGGGAACCCCCAAGGAAACGCCGTAGTTTCTAGAGTGTTTTCAAGGAAGACCCGCCCGTGGACCAGCCGTCGCGCCCATCCAGTTATGACCTTCAGGGCCTCCTGGCCTGTGCCCGTGGCGAGCTGTTCGGGCCGGGCAATCCCCAGCTTCCGCTGCCCCCCATGCTGATGTTCGATCGCATCACCTCCATCACCGCCGATGGCGGCGAGGACGGCAAAGGCCAGATGGTGGCCGAGTTCGACATCAATCCCGACCTCTGGTTCTTCAAGTGCCATTTCGAAGGCGATCCCGTGATGCCCGGCTGCCTGGGCCTGGATGCGCTGTGGCAGATGGTCGGCTTCTTCCTGGGCTGGATGGGCGGTCTGGGCCGTGGCCGCGCGCTGGGCGTGGACGAAGTGAAGTTCACCGGCATGGTGCTGCCCACCGCCAAGAAGATCACTTACATCGTCAACCTCAAGCGCGTGATCATGCGCAAGCTGGTGCTGGGCATCGCCGACGGCATCATGAAGGTGGACGGCAAAGTCATCTATGAAGCCAAGGGTCTGCGGGTCGGCCTGATCACCGACGCGGCTGCCGCGCTTGCCGCCCAGTCGGCGCCCGCCTCCGCCTAACCCTGTCGAGGATCGCATGAGAAGAGTGGTCGTTACCGGCCTCGGTATTGTTTCTTCCATCGGCAACAACGCCGAAGAAGTCACCGACAGCCTGCGCCATGCGCGCTCGGGCATCGTCGCGGCCGAAGATTACATCCGCCTGGGTTTCCGCTCCCAGGTGCATGGCTCGCTGAAGATCAACCTGGACGAAGTGGTGGACCGCCGCGCCCGCCGCTTCCAGGGTGATGGCGCCGGCTATTGCTGGGTGGCGATGAACCAGGCCATCGCCGATGCCGGCATGGAAGAAAAAGACATTTCCAATCCGCGCACCGGCTTGATCGTCGGCTCGGGCGGCCCCAGCACCAAGGCCATCGTGCAGGCCGCCGACATCACCCGCCAGAACAATTCGCCCAAGCGGGTGGGGCCTTTCGCGGTGCCCAAGGCGATGTCGTCCACTTGCAGCGCCAATCTTTCCACCTGGTTCAAAACCAAGGGCTATAACTATTCCATCTCCTCGGCCTGCTCGACCAGCGCCAACTGCATCGGCAACGCGTTTGAGCTGATCCAGTGGGGCAAGCAGGACATGATGTTCGCCGGCGGCGGCGAGGAGCTGGACTGGACCTTGAGCGAATTGTTCGACGCCATGGGCGCCATGTCGTCCAAGTATAATGCCTCGCCCGAAAGCGCCTCGCGCGCCTATGACATCGCCCGCGACGGCTTTGTGATCTCCGGCGGCGGCGGCATCCTGGTGCTGGAAGAGCTGGAGCATGCCAAGGCGCGCGGCGCCCGCATCCATGCCGAACTGGTGGGCTACGGCGCTACCGCCGACGGAGCCGACATGGTCGCGCCGTCCGGCGAGGGCGCGGTGCGCTGCATGCAGATGGCGTTGCAGAATATCAAGGCGCCGGTGGACTACATCAACCCGCACGCCACTTCGACGCCGGTGGGCGACATTCCCGAGATCAACGCCATCAAGACGGTGTTCGGCGCCAAGACGCCGCCGATCAGCGCCACCAAGTCGCTCACCGGCCACAGCCAGGGCGCGGCGGGCGCGCATGAAGCGATATACACTTTGCTGATGATGAAGAACAATTTCATCTGCGAAAGCGCCAATATCGTGGAACTGGATCCCGCCGTCGCAGGCGCCAACATCGTGCGCCAGCGCATCGACAACGCCACCATCAATACCGCTTTGTCGAACAGCTTCGGCTTTGGCGGTACCAACGCCAGCCTGGTGTTCCAGCGCTATGAGAAGTGATGTCCCGAAATGAAACATGACACTGTCGCGGACGTCAGCGGCAACCCCAAAACAGGAATCATGGCGGGCAAGCGCGGCCTGATCATGGGGGTCGCCAACGACCATTCCATCGCCTGGGGCATTGCCCGGATGCTGGCCTCACAGGGCGCCGAGATCGCCTTTACCTATCAGGGCGACGCCCAGAAGAAGCGTTTGGGGCCGCTGGCCGCCTCAATCGGATCGGCCATCGTGCTGCCGGCCGATGTCGAAAGCGACGAACAGCTCGATTCCGTCTTCGCCACCCTCCAGAAGGAATGGGGCGGCATCGACTTCCTGGTGCACAGCCTCGCCTTCTCCGACCGCGACGAACTCAAGGGGCGCTATGTCGATACCTCGCGCGCCAACTTCGCCAGAAGCCTCGATATTTCCTGCTATTCCTTCACCGCCGTGGCCCAGCGCGCAGCAAAGCTGATGCCCAAGGGCGGTGCGCTGGTGACGCTGACGTATCTGGGCGCCCAGCGGGTGATGCCCAACTATAACGTCATGGGAATTGCAAAGGCGGCGCTGGAAGCATCCGTGCGCTATCTCGCGGCCGACCTTGGCCGCGACAATATCCGGGTCAACGCCATCTCGGCCGGCCCGATGCGCACCCTGGCGGGCGCGGCGGTGGGCGATGCCCGCACCGTGTTCAAATGGAACAAGGCGCATGCCCCGCTCAAGCGCACCGTGGAACTTAACCATGTCGGCGGCGCGGCACTGTATTTGCTTAGTGACCTGGCAGGTGGTGTTACCGGCGAAATTCATTTCGTCGACTCCGGCTTCAACGTGATCGGCATGCCGCCGACCGCGGATCTGAACGGATGGACTCCGCCCGAGAATGGCCAGGAGCATCCCGATGGGCGTGCGGACACTTAAGATCGTTTCAGCGCTGGCGCTTTCGCTGGCGGCAACACCCGTTTTCGCAGCGAGCTGGCAGGAAGTGGCGCATCCGGCGGATGCCCAGCGCCTTCAGCAACTGCCGCAGATCCGCGATGAAGCCATCGCCGACGCCCAGCATGGCGACGGCCGTGGCGACTGGCGCGCCATTCCCCGCGTGCTGCAGCCGCAAGGCCGCGCCGTTCCCGCGTCCGTGCTGGTCGGTGACTGGCGCTGCCGCCAGATGAAGCTGGGCCGCATGGCTTCCTACATGGTCTATGACCAGTGGTTCAGCTGCAACATCCGCCCGGTCAATGGCGGCCTGCTGTTGCAGAAGATGAATGGCAGCCAGCGCTTCGTCGGCTTCCTGTTCCCCGAACGCGGCGCCTGGGTGTACCTCGGTGCTTCCAGCGCCCGCGGCGAGCCCTACCACAATTATTCCGGCGCCTCGCCGGCGCTGGGCGCGCAGGTAACCCCTGACGACCAGATCGGATTGCTCGCCGGTATCGGCGACAATCACATGCGATTGGAAATCCCGGCCATCCAAGAGTCACTCTTGGACGTTGTGGAGTTCGCCCGTTAGGCGCGCTTCTTTGCGGCTTCCGCGAAACGCTCAAACAGGTAGTGCGAGTCCATCGGTCCGGGCGAGGCCTCGGGATGGTACTGCACGCTGAACACATCCTTGCCGTCGACCGCGATGCCGCAATTGGTGTCGTCGAACAGCGAGACATGCGTCTCTGAAACACCCTTGGGCAGGCTGTCGCGGTCCACGGTGAAGCCGTGGTTCATCGACACGATCTCCACCTTGCCGGTAGTCAAATCCTTGACGGGATGATTGGCGCCGTGATGGCCCTGCGCCATCTTGCGGGTCTTGGCCCCCAGCGCCAGGCCCAGCATCTGGTGACCCAGACAGATTCCGAACACCGGCACGCCGGTATCGATCACGCCCTTGATGGTGGGAATGGCATATGCGCCGGTCGCTGCCGGATCGCCCGGACCATTGGACAACAACACGCCATGCGGCTTGTGGCGCATCACCTCTTCGGTGGTGGCGCTGGCGGGGACCACGGTGATGTCCGCGCCCATGCCGGCGAGCAGCCGCAGGATGTTCCGCTTCACGCCATAATCGATCACGGTGACGCGGAAGCTGGGCTTGCCCTCTTTGCCGTAGCCTTCGTTCCAGGCCCAGGGCATCTCGTCCCACTTGTACATCTGGCGCGAGGTGACGTCCTTGGCCAGGTCCAATCCCTCAAGACCGGCAAAGCTTTTGGCCTGTGCGATCAGCGCGTCGCGGTCCAACTCGCCGCCGCCCAGGTTGACCACCACGCCATGGGGCATGCCTTTTTCGCGGATCATCGAAGTGAGCGCACGGGTGTCGATCCCCGCCACGGCGGGAATATCGTGCTTCTTCAGCCAGCCATCCAGCGCCAAGAGGCTACGGTAGTTGGAAGGGCTTTCCGCGTCGGCGCGGACCACAAGCCCGCGCACCACCGGGGTGATGGTCTCTATGTCTTCGTCGTTGGTTCCGACAATGCCGATATGGGGGAAGGTGAAAGCCACGATCTGCCCGGCATAGGACGGATCGGACAGGATCTCCTGGTAACCGGTCATGGCGGTGTTGAAGCAGACCTCGCCGATCGCCGAACCCGGCGCGCCAAAGCCCGTGCCTTCGAAGAAGGTGCCGTCCGCCAGCATCAATCCGCCGCGCGAAAATGCAGGCGCCGCGGTGGCGGCGTCGGGTTTGCGTGCGTTGGTCATGGAGGGTCCTCGGATTTGCGCGAAAATAGGGACGCACGTCCCGCCCGTCAACCGCAACGAATCCAGCATTTTCAACGGGTTGGAATTATCCACTGATTCCAGATAGCGTCACCCCGCTTTTGAGATGAGAGATTCCATGTCCCTGCGCGCCCAGCTGACTGATGCCATGAAAGAGGCGATGAAAGCCAAGGACACAAAGCGCCTGTCCACGGTGCGCCTGATCCTGGCGGCGCTGAAGGACCGCGACATCGCCGCGCGCAGCGAAACCAACAAGGATTTGGTGAGCGACGACGACATCCTCACGTTGCTCGCCAAGATGATCAAGCAGCGCGAGGAATCGGCCACCGCCTTCGACGCCGGCAACCGCCCGGAACTCGCCGCCAATGAGCGTGACGAGATCACGGTAATCCGCACTTTCATGCCCGCCCAGATGGACGAGGCGGCGATGAAGGACGCGGTGGCCAAGGTGATCGCCGAATCCGGCGCCGCCTCGATCAAGGACATGGGCAAGGTGATGGCGGTGCTGAAAGAGCGCTATGCCGGCCAGATGGATTTTTCCAAGGCCAGCGCCGCCACCAAGGACGCCTTGTCGGGGAAATAGGCGCGGGTCTTTTGCGCCCTGAGTGCGTCGCGCGTGCTCACGGGCTTCTAGCCCGCTCCGCGCGACGCTTCTGCTCAGGTCACAAAATCCCTCGCGCCGAGGCCGGATTCCTCCCAAAAAGGGCGGAATTTCCTCGCAGCAAACCCTGATTCACAGGAATCGCAGGGCTTGAGCCCCCATTTGCGGGGCTTTTGCGCCTAGACTGGCCCCATGCGCTATGGCGAAGGACTGCTGGCAGAAATCCGGCAGCGGACCGATTTGGTCGCGCTGGTGGGCCGCCGCGTCAAGCTGGTGCGCAAGGGCCGGGAAATGTGGGGCTGCTGCCCGTTTCACAACGAGAAATCTCCCAGCTTCAAGGTCAACAACGAGCGCCAGTCCTACAAATGCTTCGGCTGCGGCAAGGGCGGCGACTGCTTCAAGTGGCTGATCGAAGTCGAGGGCCTGAGCTTTCCCGAAAGCGTGGAGAAGCTGGCTGGTGAAGCCGGCGTCGAACTGCCCAAATGGTCGCCCGAGGATGAAGCGCGCGAGCAGCAGAAAAAATCGCTTTACGACGTGGTGGAGCTGGCGGCGAAATTTTACGAGGCGCAGCTGTTCGAGGCGGGCGGCCGCGAGGCACGTGATTACCTGAAGGGCCGCGGCCTGGATGGCGCGGCGGCAAAACAATTCCGCCTGGGTTATTCCCCCGGCGGCAACGGCGCGCTGATCAAGCATCTCACCGAACACAACATCACCCAGGACGACATCATCGCCGCGGGGCTGGCGCGTCCCGCCGATGACGGCCGGCCGATGCGCGACTTCTTCTACAACCGGGTGATGTTTCCCATCACCGATGGACGCGGCCGCGTGGTGGCTTTTGGTGCGCGCGCATTGGAAGCCGACGCCAAGCCTAAATACATCAATACTGGCGAAACATCGCTGTTTTCCAAGGGTTCGCAGCTTTACAACTTCGCCACCGCGCGCGCCGCCGCCATCAAGGCGGGTACAATCATCGTCGCCGAAGGTTACATGGACGTGATCGCGCTGGTGCGCGCCGGCTTCGCGCACAGCGTTGCGCCACTGGGTACCGCGCTGACCGAAGACCAGTTGCATCTGCTCTGGCGCACTGCGCCCGAACCCATTCTGGCGTTTGACGGTGACGCGGCAGGATTGAAGGCGGCGCACCGCGCGGCGCATCTGGCCCTGCCGCATCTGAAGGCCGGCTACTCGCTGCGCTTTGCCTTTCTTCCAACGGGCGAAGACCCGGACAGCTACATCGCTGGCAATGGCGCCGGCGCCATGACCGTGCTGCTGGAAGCAGCATTGCCGCTGTCGCAGCTTTTGTGGCGCACCGAAACCGACGGCAAGGATTTTTCCACCCCTGAGCGCCGCGCCGGGCTGGAACATGCTTTGCGCGAAATTGTGAGCCACATCACCGACGGCAAGATCGCCGACTATTATCGCCGCGGCTTTGACGAGCTGGTGTTCAATACCTTCAAGCGGCGCGCGCCCAGCCACGCTCCCCGTACCCCTCAACGCCAGGCGCCGGGCGGGCGCTTTAGGGGTGACTTCAAGCCCCGCCCCCTGCCGGGCACCCCGGAGGCGGTCTCGGCCAGCGTCCAGGGGTCCGCCCTGGTCCGGTCCGGCCAGGCCGGGGCCCGTCACGCCAAGGAGATGGAACTTGGCCGACTTTTGGTTGAATCGCCCGAAATCGCACTCGCAGAGGCTGAATCCTTGGCGATTCTGGACCTCTCGGACCCTTCGCTTGACAGGCTGCGCCACGAACTTCTAAACCTCGCCGCCTCCGGCTCCAGCCTTGAAAAAGCTGGGGTTCAAGCCCATTTCACGCGTAAGGGAATTGCCGAATTGCTGGTGCGTTTTGCCGGCTCCCCGGTCGAAGACCCCCAAGCCAGTTTTCAGCGCGCCGTTACCGACCTGCGCGAGCTGGCGGGGCACCAGACCGATGCGCGGCGCCTGCTGGAGCGCCGCAAGGCGTTCTCAGAACGGCCCGGCGACGGGCGCGGGACATAGTTAGGGTAGAAAATTGACGAAAGCCTCTTCGAAAAAACCGGCAAAGCCCATCAAGAAGCCGGCCGCGAAAGCGGCCGCGCGCCAGTCGGTGCCTGCCAAGAAATCTCTCAAGCCCGCTCCCAAGGCCGCCAAGCCCGTGAAGGCTGTCGCCAAAGGCAAGCCCGTGCCTGCGTCCAAGGGCAAGCAGCCCGCCAAGGCCGAGAAGCCGCTGACCAAGACGCAGCTGGCCGCCATCGCCAAGGAAGAAAAAGCAAAGGCCAAGGCCGCATTGAAGGCCGCCAAGCTGGATCCCAAAGCCGCGGCGCCTGTGATCCCGGTCAAGCCGGGGTCCAAGATCCCCGCCAAGAAGCCGGGCGAGAACGAAACACCGGGCGATGCCGACAGTCCGCTGCTGGACATGTCGGATGTCGGCGTCCGCAAGATGATCGCCAAGGCGAAAACCCGCGGCTACGTCACGTATGACGAACTGAACAAAGTGCTGCCGTCGGACAAGACCTCGTCCGAGCAGATCGAAGACACGATGGCGATGCTCAACGAGATGGGCATCAACGTCATCGAAAGCGAAGAAGCCGAGGAAGGCGAGGAGGGCGGCGCCCTTGTCCCCGCCGCCGAAGGCAGCAAGGCGCTGGCCACGACCGGCAAGGCGGGCGAGCAATATGACCGCACCGACGATCCGGTGCGCATGTACCTGCGTGAAATGGGCAGCGTTGAGCTTCTGTCGCGCGAAGGCGAAATCGCCATCGCCAAGCGCATCGAGGCCGGCCGCGAACTGATGATCGGCGCCTTGTGCGAAAGCCCGCTGACCTTTGAAGCGCTCACCGTGTGGCGCGACGAATTGAACGAAGGCAAGGTGCTGCTGCGCGACATCATCGACCTGGAAGCCATGTATGGCGCCGGTCCCGATGGCCAGCCCGCCAATGTGCCCCCGCCGGTCGGCCCCGACGGCCAGCCGCTGAACCGGCCCGATGCCAACGGCGTCACCCCGCCGGTCGCCGAATTCAAGAAGCC
>CANBZE010000041.1 GCA_947373775.1 Alphaproteobacteria bacterium | reverse complement strand
CCGCCTTGCAAAGCGAGCCCGTTTTCCAGCGAAATTAAAGCTTTCCGGTCAGGTCTTGTTGCCCGCCAGCATGGGCAGATGCTCGGCCAGATGGGCCAAGGCGCTGTCCGGCGACATGCCCAGGGACGATGCGATTTCCTGGATATGTTCCGGCGTCAGGGCCGCCTTCAGCTGGTCGACGCTGATCGGCTGGCCCTGGCCGCCGCCGGTCCAGGACGACACCATGTCGCCCAGGCCCGAGGATTGCAGTTGGCCCAGCATGCCGGACAGACCGCCCAGCGAGGAATTGCCCAGGACATTGTTCAGGATGCCTTGCGCGCCACCTTCGGTGCCTTGCAGGACCGCGCCTTTGACGGCGCCGGCAACTTCATCGAACAGGCCCATGACAACTCCTTGTTGGGAACAGCGTCAGACTACAGCCAGGTTGCGACGCCTTTATGTCCCGAGCAGGTGCCCTGGCGGTTCTTGTAAGTGACGGTGGTGCCGTCCTTGCACTTGGCCGAGCCGCCACCGGCGGGTGCCGCCATCTTCATGGAGTCAGCGGCCTTGGCGGCGGGCTTGGCCGTCATCGCCATGCTGGCGGCCGGTGCGGGAGCCGCAGCGGCAGTGGCGGGCGCCTTCTTCATGCAGGTGCCCATGTAATCGGTGTACTTGGTCTTGCCCTTGTCGGCGGCCGGCATGGTTTTCCAGGTGGCGGCGCAGCTCTTCATGCTGGCCTGCTGCGGCGTGTCGGCGGCCTGGGCGGACGTGATGGCGGCGGCGGCGATAACGGCGGCGAGAAGCAAGCGCATGGAGAACCCCCTTGTTGGTTGAACAAGCCGTAATCATCTGTGCGGCCCCGAGGGGCTGCAAGGCTGTTACCGAAATTTATTGCGCGAAGAAGGCCGCTATGGCGGCCTGCGCAGAGCGCACGTCAGCGGCAGCGGGCAGGGTAGTGATCTTGGCATCCGGCAGTTGGGCGGCCAGCACCGGCTTGAGGTCTGCACCCCCTTCCAGCGGCAGCACCGCCAGGGCGCGGACTTTTCGCAAATCCTCGGTTACCTCGGCCTTCAGCATGGCGGCCGGCCATTCTGGATTATTGGCGGGATCGCCCGTCACCCCGGCGAAAGCGGCCGGGTCCAGGGCGTGCACCAGCACCAGCCGCGCCCCGGGCGGCGGCGTCAGGTCGCCCTCCAGCAGCGCCACCAGAATGGCCGACCCGGATGGACCGCGCGCCACCACCAGCACTGCCTTGGCGGCATCGCGGGGGCCAGTGGCGGCGCAATCCATGAACAGCGGTTTGCCGTCGGGGCCTTTGGCCGGATGCAGCCGCGCCACCGTGTCCAGATGCGCCTGCTCGCAGGCGGCGATGAAGGCGCGGCGCGCATGGCGGTATGGGCTTTCGGAAAGCGCGTTCATCATCCTAGTGTAGCGCAAATGTCTGTGTTCGGCGTCCTGGAAGAATTGCGCAATCGTCCCATCGGCGACCAGGCGCCCCTGCGGGCGGCGCGCAAGGGCTTCCGTCAGCGCATCAGCATCACCCGCGACAATGAGCTGTTCGGCGAGGCCGTGATCGAGGCGCGCGATGCCGGGCTTGCCGGCGAGAATTTCTATGCCAGTGATCGCAACCCGCCTTACTGGCACAGGGTGGAAGGCGCCACCGACAAATTGTGGCTGCGCAAAAGCGTGGCGGAAAAGCTGGCGCGGGTAAACGGGCGCATCGCGGCGGCGGGGCTGGAGCTGTTTGTGTTCGACGCCTGGCGGCCGCGCGAGGTGCAGGCCTATTTTCATGATGTATGGATGCCGCGCGAACTGCAGCGCCGCGACCAGTCGCTGCGAGGGGCGGCACTGACCGAGGAAGTGGAGCGCTACTGGGCCGCGCCGTCGGACAGCGCGGACTCGCCCGCGCCCCATGCCACCGCGGCGGCGGTGGACCTGACGTTGCGCTGGACGAATGGCGAAGCGCTGTGGATGGGCTCGCTGTTCGATGACGTCACGGCGCTCGCCAACCGCGACCGCTTCGAAGCTCTGGACCCGCAGAACTTTTCCTTCTCCGACCAGGAAGCGCGCGCCAACCGCCGCCTGCTGCATTGGCTGATGAGCGAAGAGGATTTCGCCGGCCATCCCGATGAGTGGTGGCACTTTTCCTGGGGCGACCAGATGTGGGCATCGCTGACGGGCGGCGCGAGCGCGCATTACGGACTGGCGATTGTTCCCTCCTGATCGAATCTTGGCCGATCGATCCCGTCGTTGCTCAACTTATAAGGAAATGAAAATGACTGATAAAAGTTCGGAAGAGATCGAATTGGACAAGCGCGCAGCGGAACGTGCAGCAGCCCATAAGGAAATGAAGCTGGCCGTAGGAACATCCGCACACCATGCAGCGGTCAAAAAGCATACCTTGGCTAGTGAAGCGCATGCGAAGGCCGTTAGAATTGCTCAAAAGGCTGCGACTCGCTCGCGCGGATAGATTTCGAGCGGTGTCGTGAAGATGATCGAGGCACAGGGAGCGCAAGATGCTGAGGCGGCTTGAACTTGCCTTGGTGGCGGCCTTCATGTTGGGAGCCGTTCCTGCTCGCGCCAATATTGTCGTCGCTTGCGGCGGCTACAGCCCCTCGATCAATGACCACGTTGAATGGGGCATGACCATTACCGGCTCACTGGCCGACTGGGGCAACGGTCAGCACTTCAAGGTGAGAGAAACGAAGGGCTTCTACATCCTCACCCGGCCCGGCACTGAAATCCGCATCGACAAGACGACCAAAAGCTACGTCATATATGGCCCAAAGGGACAGAAGGCCCGCGCTATCGAATGGTCCAGAAAGGTCCCCGGCGAGGGCTGTGAAATCCCAAAGATCACGCCTCGACCCTAAGTCGAACCGCGCCGATTCCGAATGTCACGAAATCGGCGGGCGCACGATCCTGATGTTGTAGCCGCCGGAGTGCGGGCCATGACAATCATTATTCCAGGATGGGTCTAAACGCCCCGTCCCAGTTCTCGCCCGGCGGGTGTTTTTCGTAATAGGCGATGCGCGCCAGGTGCAGGTCGTACATCTTCTGGCTGGCACCCGACAGGCGGCGGCATTGCGCGATCAGGTCGCGCGCCATCTGCCAATGCTGCTTGCGGATAGCCTGGAAGATGTGATCGTGGAACACGGTCAGGGCGCGGAATTTGGGCGAGGCGCGCGCCACCGGATTGCCCAGGATGGCGTACAAGGTCACGGGCGGATCGCTGGCGCCGGCCGCGATGGTGTCCACTTCCAGGAAAGCAAAGCCGCGCTCGGCCAGCCTTCGGGTTTCATCGGCCACGATCAGCGCCGGGCCATATTGATGCGACAGCGCCTGCAGGCGCTGCGCCAGGTTCACCGCATCGCCATTGACGCTGTAGACCATGCGGCCATAGCCGCCATAACCGCCCGCGATCACCGGGCCGGTGGCCACGCCGACGCCGATCTCCACCTGCGCCGGCCGCTCGCCCTCGCGGTGCTGCTGCGCCAGCTCCTCGGTGACGCGCGCCGACATGATCGCCATGCCGTTGGCCGCCTCGCAGGCATGCAGCGCGTGATCGGCATCGTCCAGCGGCGCATTCCAGAACGCGGCAAAGCCATCGGCGGTCAGCCGGTCGATGGTACCGCCATGCGCCAGCGCCTGATCGATCAGCGGCGACAGCGCCTTTTGCATCAGCGCTGTGAAGCCCACCGCATCGTCTTTATAGGTCGCCGCCACACCGGCCAGCCCCCGCACGCCGCACACCAGATAGGTGATGGTGCGGGTTTCGCCTTCCAGCTTCAAAAGGCTGGGGCGGCGGGCAATTTTCTCGATGGTGGCGCGCGGCAGGGAATCCGAAAAGGCCATGCGCAGCCCGGCATAGGCCAGCCGCATATCCTGGATCCACACCGCGGCGCCCGCACCGAAAGCCAGACCCAAGAACAATATCGGTGTCGCCGCATCGACCAACACGCCGTGCGCGGCATACAGATACCAGGACCCCGCTCCCGCCGCCGCCGATCCCGCCATCACCAGCGCCGCCGGCCAGCCCAGTCCGAAGCGCAGCAAAAAAATCATCGCCGCGCCCAGCACCACCAGCAGTGACGCTTCCAGGATCCGCGCCCAGGCGGGACGGATCAGCATGCCAAGGCCCGCAAGGTTCTCAATGCTTTCGCTGATGACGCTGGCGACACTGGCCGGCCCCAGCGGCGTCTTCACCACCTGGCCTTCGGCGCCGATCACCACCACCGCGCCCTTGATAGGCACCGCGGTCAGCGCATTGGGATTGAGCATGCGTTCGGAGACATTGGCGGCGTAATGCAGCCGCATGCGCCCGCTGCCGTCGGCGGGCGCCGTTCCTGCCGATGTTTCCAGCCCCGCGATGCCGGTGCCGGTGAGAAAGGTGAGGGGATCGCGCTCATTGCTGGTGACGGTGATGTCCGGCGTGCCGTCGGTCACCCGCAGCACTTCGGCCGCCATGCCGGGCACAAGCGCACCCCCCAGCTGGAACACCAGCGGGATACGGCGCAACACCCCGTCATGATCGGGGATCAGGTTGATCGCGGCCGATCCGGCGGCGTTGTTTTCCAGCACGCTCTGCGCCCCCGCCGCTGCGCCAAAGCGCGGCAGATGGCCGAACGGATTGGCCGTGCCGCGATAGACAAAACGCGCCTTGCTGTGGGGCGCGCGCCCGGCCGTGCCCAGCACTACCGGCACGATCATCCTGGCCTGGACGATTTCCGCCGCCAGGTCATGTCCCGGTTCCGGCAATTTGGTCAGGGCGGCGCGCGCCGCGTCACTGCCCGGCGGCAGGCGCGCCGCCATGCTTTGCGGCGAAGCGGCCCCTTCCATCGGCGCGGTCAGCACGATCGCCTTTACGCCCTGGGCGGCCAGGGTGCGCGTCACCTTGACCAGCGTGTCTTCATCCAGTGACGGCAGTTCCAGCGAACGGACGGCCAGGCGCCCATCAACAAAAGGGCGAGCGGCGTGGCGTTGGAAGGCGTCGAACAGCAGGTTGCTGGCCGCGCCTTCGATCCCCAGACCATCGAACAGGATCACGGCCACGCCCAGCACCAGGATCAGCGCGGGCGCCAGCCAGATAGAAAGCGGGCGGGTCCAGGTCGCCGGTGGTTTGGAAGAATCCATGCCCGGGCGAGACTAAGAGCGTTAACGACGGGAGGCTACTTGGTTGTCACCCGGATCGCGATCTGGGCCAGCAGGACCTTGGCGCCCTTTTTCTTCAGGGCGCGGTCGGTCACCGCCTGCAGCCGGTCAGCGATCACGCCCACATCGGGCTGGGCATCGGTGCGCACCACATTGGCGGTGAAGGTCATCAGGTTGCGGATATAGGCGTCGCGCAGCACCGGCATGGAGCGGCTGACTTCCTCGTGCAGGGCGTCGTCGGGAATATCCAGGCCCACACCCACCATCAGCATCCCGGCGGGGCGGTTGTCGGCCACGATGGTGGCGTAGATCGGGTCCACCATGATGTAGCTCTTGGACTGGGTGGTTTTGTGCTCTGGCGCTTTTTGGGCTTTGGGGGCATCCTCGGCGGACGCTGGCAGGCCAGCCCAGACCAGGGCGCCTAGAGCCAAGACGGCGGGAGCAAAGCGCATTTTCGACAGCCAAATCATGTGCGCCAGTAAGCGCCGGATTGGTAAATCGAATTTTAACAGGAGGAGCAAATGACCGGACAGGATTGGAAGATAGCCGCCCTGGCGGCAGGGTTGATGATGGGCGGGCAGGCACTGGCCGCCGACCATCCGGGCCAGAAGTTCCAGATTTCGCCCACCTCCCTGGCCAAGCCCTATGCCACCCCGGCGGCGGGCAACGAGCCTTCCACCATCCCGCGCCCGGCCGCCGCCATGCCGGAGGTTCCCAAGGGCTTTGCCGTTTCCGTCTTCGCCGACACCCTCAGCTCGCCCCGCTGGATGGCGGTGGCGCCCAATGGCGACATTTTCCTGGCCGAACCGGGCGGGGACTACAAAGCCCGCGCGGGCGGCAAGATCACCGTGCTGCGCGACAGCAATGGCGACGGCAAGGCGGACCAGCGCTTCACCTTCCTTCCGGGCTCGGCGGGTTTTGTCTATCCGCACGGCCTGGCGTTCCATGCAGGCTATCTCTATGTCGGCGATGTCCGGGGCATCTGGCGCTTCGCTTACACCGACGGCCAGACCAGCGCCGGAAAGCCCGAAAAGGTCACCAGCAAGGTGGCGGACCTGCAGCCCAAAAACGGGCACATCACCCGCGACATCGCCTTTGCGCCGGACGGTTCGCTCTATCTGGCGTTGGGTTCACGCGACAACATCTCGGACTACAAGCCGGGGGCGGAGGTCTTCAAGATCAACGCCGATGGCAGCATGGCCGAATTTGCCGGCGGCATCCGCAATCCGGTCGGCATCGCTTTCGCGCCGGGCACCAGCGATCTGTATGTCGTCACCAATGAACGCGACGGGCTGGGCGACGAACTGCCGCCGGATTATCTGACCAGCGTCAAGCAGGGCGGGTTCTATGGCTACCCTTACGCCTATATCGGCAAGAATCCCGATCCGGTGTGGGGCGCCAAGGCGCCGGCCGGCAAGGTGGCGTCCACCATCACGCCGGACGTGCTGTTCCACGCTCACAGCGCGCCGACGGGTCTGGCTTTCTATACGGGGTCCAATTTCCCCGCCGACTACAAGGGCGATGCCTTTGTCTCGCTGCACGGCTCGTGGAATGCGGGCAATCCCACCGGCTACAAGGTGGTGCGGGTGCATTTTGCGAACGGCAAGCCGGTGAACGGCTATGAGAATTTCGCCACCGGCTTCTGGAACGGCATGGGAAATAGCGGGGAACCGGCCAAGGTCTGGGGCCGCCCGGTGGGCCTGGCGGTGGCCAAGGACGGCAGCCTGCTGATCGCCGATGACGTGGCGAATGTGGTGTGGCGGGTCAATTATACTGGAAAGTGAGATTTCGGTTCGGAACGCCCATTCCGGAAGGAATGGTGGAGCTGAGCGGAATCGAACCGCTGGCCTCCTCATTGCGAACGAGGCGCTCTCCCAACTGAGCTACAGCCCCGAACCGGTCCCGGCACCGCCGGGGAGGCGGGTTTGTAGGGATCAGGCCTTTCCCCTGTCAAGCGGCCCTGATTTTCGGGCTTTTCCGGCGCGGTTCCCCCCATTACAAGGTGAGACATGCTGAACCCCATCGCCGCCCTGCTCATCGAAGTCCTGGAAATCTACAAGTGGATCGTGATCGCTGCGGTGATCGTATCCTGGCTGACCGCCTTCAATGTCATCAACCAGCACAACCAGTTCGTGCGCACCTTGCTGCGCATCCTGATCGCCCTGACCGAGCCGGTGTTCCGTCCCATCCGCAAGGTGGTTCCGGCGATCGGCGGGCTCGACCTGTCGCCCATCATCGTCTTCGTGATCATCTGGTTCCTGCAGTACACGATCAGCTGGGCGTCGTTTCGCTACGGGCTTTAGGCGATGACAGGCACGGTCATTGACGGCAAGGCCAGTGCCGCGAAGCTGCGCGAAAAGATCGCCGCCTATGCCGCCGAGCTGAAAGCCAAACACGGATTGCAGCCGGGCCTTGCCACCGTGCTGGTGGGCAGCGATCCGGCGTCGGAAGTTTACGTCAAGAACAAGCGCAAGACCGCCGAGGCCATCGGCTTCAAGTCGGTGCATGTCGAACTTCCCGCCGATGTTTCGCAGGATGAATTGCTGTCGCATGTGAAGGCGTTGTCCGCCGACAAATCCGTGCATGGCATCCTGGTGCAGCTGCCCTTGCCCAAGCACCTGGACGAGAATGCGGTGCTGGACGCGCTGGACCCGGCCAAGGATGTCGATGCGCTGACGCCCAAAAATGCGGGCCTGTTGTTGTCGGGCCGCGCCCATCTGGTCAGCTGCACGCCGTCGGGCGTGATGCTGCTGCTGAAGGAATATATGGGCGACATCTCGGGTAAAGAGGCGCTGGTAATCGGCCGCTCGCTGTTGTTCGGCAAACCGGCGGCGCAATTGCTGCTGGCCGCCAACGCCACCGTCACCATGGCGCATTCGCGCTCGAAGGATCTGCCGGGCCTGGCGCGCCGCGCCGATATCCTGGTCGCCGCCATCGGCAAGCCCGAATTTGTCAAAGCCGATTGGGTCAAGCCCGGCGCGGTGGTGATTGATGTCGGCATCAACCGCGTCGATGCGGGCGACGGCAAGTACAAGCTGGTCGGTGATGTGGATTACGAAGCGGCGAAGGAAGTCGCGGGCGCGATCACGCCTGTCCCCGGCGGCGTTGGCGCCATGACCATCGTCTGCCTGATGCACAACACGCTGATTGCCGCCTGCTCGCAGAACGGGTTGCCGTTGCCTACGGCGCTTTAGTCCCACTGTCATGGCCCACCGGAGTGTGGGCCACCCAGTTGAAGTTGAGATGCTTCTGAAACAATAGCGCTGGCGTCATCTGGGTGGCCCGCATTTGCGGGCCATGACAGGTGGAGTCAGATTTTCTGCCGCAGCTCTTTCGTCAACTGATCCGGCGAGATCGCTTCATCAGAGAAGCTGATCAGCTTGCCGTTCGGGCCCATCAGGTACAGCACCGATGAATGGTCCATGCCATAGGCGCCCTTTTCCAGCGGCTTCTTCACGGCATAGACGCGGTACTTCTTCTCCGCATCCTTGATGGCTTGGACGCTGCCGGTCAGGCCGACAAAGCTGGGGCCGAAGGCTTTCATGTACTCGGCCAGCACCGCAGGGCTATCGCGCTCCGGATCGATGGTGATGAAGATCGGCGTCACGCGCCGTGCGTCGCCGCCCAGCTTGTCCAGCGCCTGGGCCATCACCGCCAAGGTGGTGGGGCAGACATCGGGACAGAAGCTGTAGCCGAAATAGATCAGCATGTAGCGGCCGCGGTAATCGGCATCGGTCACGGTCTTGCCGGTCTGGTCGATCAGCTTGAACGGCCCGCCGACATCAGCCTGGCCGGTGACGACGCTTCTGCCCAGTCCCGGCACATTCTCGCTTTCATGCCACAACAGGCCGCCGGCCAGCACCGCGACCAGCAGCAGATAGGGGAGCAGGGCTTGCTTGTTGCGCAACATGGGCAATGCTCTAATCCCGTTGCGATCAAGTGGGAAGTGGGATTTGGCGCGCAAGGACTCGGCACGGGTATTTGTCCAGAGCGTTGGCGCCGGCGGGCGGGTGCGGCTGCGCACCCTGTCGAACCTGCGCTGGCTGGCCATTGCCGGCCAGTCGGCCGCCCTGTTCCTGGTCTATTTCGCGCTGGGCTACAGCCTGCCCATTCTGTATTGCGCCATCGCCATCGCGGTCAGCGCCGCGCTGAATATCGCGCTGGCACTGCGCTATGCCCCGGCGCATCGCCTGACCAACCGCGAAGCCACCTTCTATCTGGCGTTCGACGTGCTGCAGCTGGCGGCGCTGCTGTATCTGACCGGCGGCATCGCCAATCCCTTCGCCCTGATGTTCGTGGCCCCGGTGGTGATCGCGGCTGCCACCCTGAATTTGGGCAATGTCCTAATCCTGGCCTTCATCGCCTTCGCCTCGGTGTCGCTGATCGCGGTGGTGCACAAGCCGCTGCCCTGGCCGGAAGGCGAGGCGCTGCTGCTGCCCCAGCTTTACCAGGCGGGCATCTGGACGGCGCTGGTGATCGGCATCGGCTTTACCTCCGTCTATGCCTGGCGCATCGCCTCGGAGTCCTCGCGCATGTCGGCGGGCCTGGCCGCCACGCAACTTGCCTTGTCGCGCGAACATCGCCTGGCCGCGCTGGGCGCGCTGGCCACGGCGGCGGCGCATGAACTGGGCACGCCGCTCGGCACCATCGCGGTGGTGGCGCGGGAACTGGAGCGTTCATTGCCGCCCGGCTCGACAGACGTGGAAGACGTCAAGCTGCTGCGCGAGCAGGCCGAGCGCTGCCGCACTATCATCGCGCGCCTGGCCAATCCCGAAGAAGCCATGCTGGGCGCCACCGCCCGTCTTCCCTTGGGTCCTTTCCTGGACGATGTGGTCTCCCCCCATCGCGGCGAGGACATCGAGATCCGCGTCACCATCGCCCCGCCGCCGGCCGACAG
>CANBZE010000040.1 GCA_947373775.1 Alphaproteobacteria bacterium | reverse complement strand
CTACGACGCGGTCGTGCTCGACATCGGGCTGCCGAAGATGGATGGCATCTCGGTGCTCGAAGCCTGGCGCCGCAACGGGCGTGTGATGCCGGTATTGATCCTCACCGCGCGCGACCGCTGGAGCGACAAGGTGACGGGCTTCGATGCCGGCGCCGACGATTATCTCGCCAAGCCCTTTTATACCGAGGAACTGCTGGCCCGCCTGCGCGCCCTGCTGCGCCGCGCGGCCGGCATCGCCACCGCCGATATCGAGATCGGCAAGCTGCGCATCGACACCCGCGCCAGCCGCGTCACCTTCGACGGCAACCCGGTCAAGCTGACCAGCCAGGAATACCGGCTGCTCGCCTATCTGGCGCATCATCGCGGCAAGGTGGTGTCGCGCACCGAACTGGTGGAACATCTCTACGATCAGGATTTCGATCGCGATTCCAACACGATCGAAGTCTTCATAGGCCGCCTGCGCAAGAAGCTGGACGCAGGCCTCATTCAAACGGTGCGCGGGCTTGGCTATTCGCTGGAAGATCCCAAACTGGGCGGCACGGCGGCTGAGGCTTGAGTCCCTATCGTCCCGCCTGATTGCGGCGGCGGCGGTCTGGACCTTGCTGGGGCTTTTCGTGGGCGGCGCCGTCCTGTCCAACGCTTTTCGCCTGGCGGCACAAGCCAATTTCGATGCTGCGCTGCAGGTCGATATGGATGGGCTGATCGCCGCTGCCGAGCCCGATCCCGATCCCGAAGGCGGAGTCCTGCTCGCCGAGCATTTCCTCAATCCTCAATTTGCCCGGGTCTATTCCGGTCTCTACTATCAGATCCGCGTGGGCAAGAATGGCGGCCAGATCTCGCGCTCGTTGTTCGACAAGCAAATCCATCCGGTCAATGAGCCCGCCAAGGGCCCGCTGACCTGGGGCAGCGCGGTGGGGCCCGAGAACCAGCACCTGCGCGTCCTGTCGCGCCGCGTGGACCTGACACCCGACAACCGCAGCGATGCGAACTACACATTCATGGTGGCGGGCGACACCTCGGCGGTGGATCGTCAGACCCGCGAATTCAACACCACCTTGTTCTGGTCGTTCCTGCTGCTCGGCCTGGGGTTGATTGCCGCCATCCTGCTGCAGGTGAAGGTGGGTCTCGCCCCTCTGCGCAAAGTCTCGCGCAGTCTTGCCAAGATTCGTGACGGCGAGGCGCGGCGGCTGGAAGGCAAATTCCCCACCGAGATCGCGCCGCTGGCGAGCGAACTCAATTCCCTGATCCAGCACGGCGAGGAAGTGGTGGGCCGCGCCCGCACCCATGTCTCCAACCTGGCGCATTTCCTCAAGACGCCGCTATCGGTGCTGGCGGCGGAAGCCGATGCCCAGCCGGGCCCCTTGGCCGACATGGTCAAGCGCCAGGTCTTCTCCATGCGCCGGCAGGTGGACCACTACCTGTCGCGCGCGCGTGCCGCCGGTTCGCTCGACGTGCTGGGCAACCGCACACAAGTCAGCGCGGTGATGGACGATCTGTCCCGCGTCATCGCCCGCATCCACGCCGCGCGCGGCATCGTCATCGACGCGGAATCCAGCGACGACATCTATTTCCGCGGCGAACGCCAGGACCTGGAAGAGATGCTGGGCAACCTGATCGACAATGGCTGCAAATGGGCCAAGGGCAGGGTCCGGGTGCGCTGTGAAAAGGCCGCCGGGCGGCTGGTCCTGACGGTCGAGGATGACGGGCCGGGCTTGTCAGCCGGCCAGCGGGCCCAGGTGGGTGAGCGGGGGGAGCGGCTGGACGAAAGCGTGCCCGGCTCGGGCCTGGGACTGGCCATCGTCCGGGATATTTCCAAGCTTTACGGCGGTTTTTTTGCCCTCGACCAAAGTTCCCTGGGCGGGGTGTTGGCGCGTCTGGATTTGCCAGCGATTGTGTAAAAGAAACAGGGTGTTAAGGAAATTGCCCTTAATGTAGGCACGCGCAGCTCAGGGGGCTGCGGGACGTGCCAATGACACCAAACGACAAGACAGGATTGCTCAAAGCCTTTCTCGCCGGCCTGCCAGGTGCAGCTGCCGGCCGTCTTGCCATGGCCGTGGAGGTGGACCGGCTGATGGACGGTCACGCCCTGCCGCACGAAGACATTCTCGAAGGCCTGCGTCCGATCCTGCGCCGCGAACATTATGACCGCACCCCCACGCCGCTGCGCCTGTTCTGCCGTCCGTTCCAGGATTTGCTGACCTGCGCGCCGCGCACCGCCAAGCAAAAGGCGATGATCGCACGCGGCACATTGGTGCCGGCCTGGAACTGGATCTGCAGCGACCTGCTCCCCGAGGAAGCCGCCGCTTATACCGCCGAGTGCCGCGCGCTGGTGCTGGCGCATAAACATGAGGACGCATTGGCGCGCGCCGCGCAGTTCTGGCCGCTGGCCGCAGCTGCGATGACCAAGGCCGTGTCGGGGTCCCGCGAGACCGCGCGCAAGGCGCTGGGCGGCGATGCTGCCGCCGTGGATGACATTGCGGAAATGGCGCTGCTGCTGTCGGCGGGCGAGGCGATGGAAAACCTGGCCGCGATTTTGCCCGCGCCGGTGCCGGTCTTCAGCGAGCCGCTGGTCTGGCAGGTGCGCGAAATCTACGACCAGCTGGTTCAGAGCCATCCCGATGTCGCGCCTTATGTCGCGATCATCGCCATGAACCGCCTCGCCAAGCCCTGGGAGGCGTTGCGCCTGCCTTTGCTGGTGACGCGCCATCATGACGATACGCTGATCGCCCAGACCGACATGGGACTGGTGGGCGAAATCCTGTTCGCGCGCATGGATGCGCTGAAGACGTCCATCCAGATCACGCGCCATCCCTTGTTCGATGCCCAGAAGCTGATGGACGAAGTGAAGACCTTCGCCGATCTTTCCAGCCATATCGTCAAGGAAATCGAGCTCAAGCGCGAAGGCGACTGGGCCAAGCGCCTGATGGCCGAGCGGGTGATGATCGGCAACATCATGGAAACGTTCATGGACCGCGCGCCCAAAGAGATCGGCGCCGCTTTGCCGATGGCCAAGGGCACCGGCGCCGACTTCTCCAAGCCCTGCAATGCCGAAAAGCAGGAGATGGCGGTGCGCTATGCGCGCCTGGTGGCGGGCAGCCGCAACTTCGCCGCCGCCGCGTCTTTCGCCGCCAAGCAGAAAACGATCTATGAAGACCTCTGCACTACCCTCAAGCGCTACAATGAGGACCTGGTAAAGGCGCTGAAGGCCGAGCCGCAGCATGCGATAGCCAATGCGCAGCTGCAGTTGTGCGCGGAACTTTCCGCCATCCTGTTCAGCGATGAAGAGGCGGAATTGCTGCGCCGCAGGGCGCGTGCTGCCCAATCTGCGGCCGCTTAAGCCAAAATGTGGAAACGCGCCCTATTTGTTTAAGGGCGGCTCTGCCGCCGGAGCCCGCGCCGCACAGTCGGCCGCAGCCTGATACCCAACGGTTCAAATCCTTCCTGAACGCTGGATGAACGGGGGCGTAATCCCGCAAAAATATAGCTTTTTCAATCTTTGACATTGAACCGGCGGGGGCGTTTCCTACGTACTCCTCACAATTGCCAGAGGGGCAATAATGGAGACGCTCGAAATGTTCCGCACACCGCTTATCGCCGCCTTGACGGTCGTCCTGCTGGGCGGAACCGCGCTGGCGCAGCCGGCGAATTCGCCGCCGACCAATCTCAATGATCGTTATCCGTCCAATAGCGCACGCAGCGCCCCGGACTATGACGATGATGACGTTAATCCGTCCGCTCCGCCTCGCGGCTATGGCCCGCCCGCCGATCAGCGCGGCGCCTATGACTCCCGTGGCGCGTCGCCGTCTGCATCGCAGAGCGGCCAGCAGGCCGCCGCCGACCGCGATATCTTCTGCCGCCGCGACGCCGCAGCCCGCACCGGCTACACCACCCCGCGCGAAGCGGCGCGTGACGAACAGACCCGCGGCACCGTCGGTGGTCTTCTGGGCGGCGCGGTACTGGGCACCGTGCTGGGCGCGGCTGCCGGCAATGCCGGTCTTGGCGCTGCGGCCGGCGCAGGCGCCGGCCTGATCGCCGGAACCGCGATTGGCTCCGACAATGCCCGCCAGGCGGCGCGCGATGTCGAAGCCGATTATGGCCGCGCTTACTATGAGTGCATGCACGAAGACGGTGGCCGCCAGGCCGCCGCCTATGACCGCCGGGACTATGGCGATTACGGCGACTATCCGCCGCCCCCGCCACCGCCGGGCTATTACCGGCCCTATGGTGCGCCCTATTACCCCTATTATTACGGCCCCAGTTACTACGGCCCCAGCTTCTCATTCGGCTTTGGTGGCGGCGGTTGGGGTGGTGGTCACCGTGGGTTTCACGGTGGCGGCGGGCGGCACCGCTGACGCGGCAACCGATTTTGCTTCAAAACGGCCGGGACGGTATGGTCCCGGCCGTTTTTCTTTATCCGGACCGTCATGCCGCCCAAAATCAATCCCGCCAAGCTCAACCCGCTTCAGTTGCGCACCCTGACCCTGCTGCAGGCCATCGCGCAGATTCCCGATGCGTCCAAACCGACGCCCGAGGGCGACACCGCCATCACCGCCTTTCCCCATGCCCATGGCGATCACTTTCACCTGGGCGATGCCACCGTGCGCGGCAGCGATGCCACCGGCCTGGAAAATGAGAATGTGTGGAACGCGCTGGCCCGCAAGGGACTGATCAAGTGCACCTGGCCGAACGAAATCGCGCTGACCCCCGAAGGCGTCGGTTATGACACCGGCATTGCCGACCAGATCCTGCACAAAGGCGGCGGTCACTGAATGAATGCGAAGAAGAAGCGTCGCCTGGCTTTCGCCGCCGCCCTGGTCGCGGTAGGCGCGATGCTGGCCGTACTGATCCGCTATGGGCTGGGACAGAACATCATGTACTTCCACAGCCCCGCTGACGTGGCGGCCGGCCAGGTCGGTGAAGGCGTTGCCTTCCGACTTGGCGGCTTGGTGGAAAAAGGCAGCGTCACGCACGGCGCCGGCGCCGAAGTGAAATTCCGCGTCACCGACGGCAAGGGCAGCGTGCCCGCCGATTTCGTCGGGGTGCTGCCGGCCCTGTTCCGCGAAGGCCAGGGCGTGGTCGCCACCGGCGCGATGGATGCGCACGGCACCTTCATCGCCGCCGAAGTGCTGGCCAAGCATGACGAGAAATACATGCCGCCTGAAGTGGTGGCCGCGCTGAAGAAAAGCGGCCGCTGGAAAGAAGGCGCGGAATGACGGGCGAGTTGGGTCAACTGGCACTGTGTTTCGCCCTGGCGCTGTCGCTGGTGATGGCGGTGTCTGGGCTGATCGGCACGCGCGTCGAGGCCAATGCCGCCCGCCGCGTCGCCACCAGTTCGGCGCTGGGCTTCCTGGTCTTTATCGTGCTGGCCTTCGCCGCGCTGACCTATGCTTTCGTGGTTTCGGATTTTTCCGTGGCGCTGGTGGCCGGCCACAGCCACACGCTCAAACCGCTGGTCTATAAAATCAGCGGCGTGTGGGGCAATCACGAAGGCTCGATGCTGCTGTGGGTGCTGGTGCTGGCGCTTTATGCCGGGATGGTGGCGTTTCTGCAGCGCGGCGGTGAGCGGCTGACCAGCGGCGCGCTGGGCGTGCAGGGCCTGCTGGCGGCGGCGTTCATCCTGTTCATCCTGTTCACCTCCAATCCGTTCCTGCGTCTGGACCCGGCGCCGTTCGAAGGCGCAGGGCTGACCCCGCTGTTGCAGGACCCGGGTTTGGCGATGCATCCGCCCATGCTCTATGCCGGCTATGTCGGGCTGTCGGCGTCCTTCTCTTATGCCGCCGCCGCGCTGCTGGTCGGTGAAGCTGGATGGGCCCGCGCCGCGCGGCCCTTCATGCTGATCGCCTGGATCGCGCTGACCTGCGGCATCGCGCTGGGCAGCTGGTGGGCCTATTACGAACTGGGCTGGGGCGGTTTCTGGGGCTGGGACCCGGTGGAGAATGCCTCGCTGATGCCCTGGCTGATCGCCACGGCCTTGCTGCATTCGGCGCTGGCCACGGAAAAAAGCGGCGCGTTCCGCACCTGGACCCTGCTGCTGGCCATCGCCGGTTTCTCCATGTCGTTGATCGGCACATTCCTGGTGCGCTCCGGCGTCTTGTCGTCGGTGCATGCCTTTGCCTCCGATCCCGCGCGCGGCTTCTTCATCATGGTGCTGATCGCACTGGCCATCGGCGGGGCGTTGGCGCTGTTCGCCTGGCGCGCGCCCAGCCTGCAGGGCGGCGCGGCGTTTGAACCGGCCAGCCGCGAGACCGCGCTGTTGCTCAACAATGTCTTCCTGGTAGCGGCCTGCGCCTGCGTCTTTGCCGGGACGCTTTACCCCCTGATCCTGGATGCGCTGAACGGCACCAAGATCACGGTGGGTCCGCCCTATTACGTCATTACATTTGCGCCGATCTTCTTCGCGTTGCTGCTGCTGGTGCCGTTCGGACCGCGGCTGGGCTGGAAGCGGGGCGACCTGAAAGCCGCCTGGCGTTCGCTGGTTCCCGCGCTGGGCCTGGCGGGAATCGCCGCCATCGCGGTGCTGGCCATTGTCGCGCCGCGCACCATCGCCGCCACCGGCGCCTTCGCCGTCGCCGCCTGGCTGATCGGTGCTTCGATCATCGATGTGCGCAAGCGCAAGGGCGCGCGCGCTTCGGCTTTTGCCGCCGCTCTCGCGCATGCCGGGCTTGGCGTCACCTTGATGGGCGTGGCCGGCACCACCGTCTGGCGCAGCGAAGCGCTGACAGTGGTGGCGCCGGGACAGAGCTTCACGGTGGGGCCTTACACCTTGCGCTTTGACGGCGTCAGCCGCGTGAAGGGTCCCAACTACATCGCCGACCGCGCCCATATCGCGGTGATGGACGGCGCAAAACCCGGCGCGGTGCTGCAGCCCGAGCACCGGCTTTATCCCGCCGAAGGTCAGGACATGAGCGACACCGCCATCCGCACCACCGGCCTGCGTGATCTCTATCTGGCGCTGGGTGATGAGCGGGACGATGGCCGCTTTGCCTTGCGCGCCTATGTCTCGCCGCTGGCGCCGCTGATCTGGATCGGCGGGTTGATCATGGCGCTGGGCGGGATGCTGAGCCTGTGGGGCCGCCTGCGTGCGCCCGCACGCGAACCCGCCGCTGCGGTGGCGCAGGCCGCCGAATGAAAGCGGTCATCGCGCTTCTGCTGATGATGATTCCGGCGCTTGCCATGCCGCTGGGTGACACATTTTCCAATCCGGCGATGGAAGCGCGCGCCCGTAACCTGCAGCGCCAGTTCCGCTGCCTGGTCTGCGCCGGCGAGAATGTGGATGAGTCCGGCTCGCCTTTTTCCGCCGATGTGCGCCGGCTGATCCGCGAGCAGATCGCGGCGGGGCAAAGCGACGGCCAAGTCCAGGATTTCCTGGTGGCGCGCTATGGCGACGTCATCCTGATGAAGCCTCCCGTGCAGCCCGATACCTGGCTGCTATGGCTGGCGCCCTTTCTGGTGCTGGGCGCGGGCGGCGTGGTGGCGTGGGTTGTGGTCAAAAAGGCTTCCACCACAAGCGCTTAGAAGATTACATAGTTGTAATCTCCCGGACGTAATCTGTCCATGTTAGGCTTGTATCTCAGCCACGGCCCGGTCGGAAAAGACTGGCCTCAAGGAGCCCCCATGCAGAATGACAACTCGCCCAAGCCGGGCATCTTTTCCCGCCTTCCCAAGCCTTCGCTGCGTCAGCGCCGCGTGGTCGCCATGAGCGGCGCCGCCGCCATCGTGGTGGTCGGCCTTGGCGCCTTCGCGCTGTTGCCGCCGGTGCGCGCCATCCAGGTCGCCGGCACCCCCACCATGGTCGCCGCCAATGACGGCGATGCCCGCGCCCCGCGCATGCTGGAAAACAGCGCGCCCTTCAGCTTCGCCGACCTGGTGGAGCGCGTCAGCCCCGCGGTCGTGACCATCAAGTCCGAAACCACCACCACCGAGAATGAAGGCGGCGACGAGAACATCCCCGCGCCGTTCCGCGACCTGTTCAACCAGTTTGGCCAGGGCCAGAAGCAGCCGCAGCAGCCGCACAAGGCGCTCAGCGCCGGTTCGGGCTTCATCATCGACAAGGCCGGTTATGTCGTCACCAACAACCATGTGGTGGACGCCAGCAAGAAGATCACCGTCACCCTGCCGGACAAGCGCGAATTCATCGCCAAGCTGGTGGGCACCGATCCGGTGACTGACGTCGCCCTTCTGAAGATCACCAGCGACCGTCCGCTGCCGACTGTCGAGTTCGGCGACGACAAGCGCCTGCGCGTGGGCGACTGGGTGGTGGCGGTGGGCAATCCCTTCGGTCTTTCCAACTCGGTGACCGCCGGTATCGTCTCCTCGCTGGGCCGCAACAACATCGACTCCGCTCAGCAGTATACAAACTTCATCCAGATCGACGCCCCCATCAACCGGGGCAATTCGGGCGGCCCGACCTTTGACCTGCATGGCCAGGTGATCGGCATGAACTCGATGATCTTCTCGCCCTCGGGCGGCAGCGTCGGCATCGGCTTTGCGATTCCTGCCAGCCTGATCCACGACGTGATCGACCAGCTCAAGACCAAGGGCAAGGTCTCCCGCGGCTATCTGGGCGTGAACATCCAGACCGTGACGCCGGAGATCGCCACCTCGCTGGGCATCAAGGACTCCAAGGGCGCGATGGTTGCCGAAGTCGTTCCCAACGGGCCCGCCGCCAAGGCCGGCTTCGAGCAGGGCGATATCGTCACCGCCATCAACGGTGTGGCGGTGGAAGACGCCACCGACCTGACCCGCAAGGTTGCCAGTGTGCCGACCGGCCAGGCCGCTACCTTCTCGGTGGTGCGCCAGGGCAAGCCGCTGCAGGTCAAGGTCACCATCGCCACCCGTCCCGATGCGACGCAACTGGCCTCCAACGCGCCCAGCAAGGAAGGCACCCTGTCGCCGTCCAGCGCCAATGCCGCGGGCCTGGGCCTGTCGTCGCTGACCGCGGAAGCCAAGAAGACCTTCAACATCGCCGAGACCGTGATGAACGGCGCGGTGATCACCAAGGTCGATCCCGACAGCGATGCCGCCGACAAGGGCTTGCAGCCCGGCGACGTGGTGCTGCGGGTGGGCAACAAGATCGTGCGCACGCCGACCGATTTCCAGTCGGGCGTGGCCGAGGCCAAGAAGGGCGGCCGCTCCAGCGTGCTGCTGCTGGTGGCCCACAGCCAGGGCGGCACCGGGTTCGTCGCCATCGATATCGACAAGACGTGAGCATTCGGGCGCGGGCCGTTCATACGCTGTCGCTATGAACACCCGCGCCCCATTTTTTCATTTCACGCATGATCGGGAGAGTGAATGCGTATTCTGGTGATTGAAGACGATCTGGAAGCCCAGCGTTACCTGGTGCAGGGGCTGAAGGAATCCGGTCATGTGGTGGACGATGCGGGGGACGGCGAGACGGGCCTGAGCCTGGCGCTGTCGCGGCCCTATGACGTGGCCATCGTGGACCGCATGCTGCCCAAGCTGGACGGCCTCAAGCTGGTGGCGGGGATGCGCGAGCATGGCAATTCCACCCCGGTGCTGTTCTTGTCGGCTTTGTCGGAAGTGGATGACCGGGTGAAGGGCCTGAAGGCCGGGGGTGATGATTATCTCACCAAGCCTTATGCCTTTGTCGAACTGCTGGCGCGGGTGGATGCGCTGATGCGCCGCCGCTCGCCGGTTGGCGTCAAGACGCGGCTGGATGTGGGCGACCTGGAGCTGGATCTGTTGTCGCGCGCCGCCAAGCGCAGCGGCACCGACATCGAATTGCAGCCGCGCGAATTCCGTCTGCTGGAATATCTCATGCGCCATGCCGGCCAGGTTGTAACCCGCACCATGCTGCTGGAAAGCGTGTGGGAATATCATTTCGACCCCCAGACCAATGTGATCGACGTGCATATCAGCCGGTTGCGCGCCAAGATCGACAAGGGTTTCGCGGCCCCGCTGCTGCATACCGTGCGCGGCGCCGGCTACATGATCCGTGCGCACTAAGCCCGGTCTCCTACAGACCCAGGCGTTCCGTATCGTTCTTGTCTATGTGCTGCTGTTCGCCTTTTCGGTGACGGCGCTGCTGTTCTTCAC
>CANBZE010000039.1 GCA_947373775.1 Alphaproteobacteria bacterium | reverse complement strand
GGACATTCACCGAGGTTGCCGAACTGGTCGCGGTTCTGGCGCGGCGGCCCAACAAGACGTAAGACTTTTTCGGGGGGACTTCATGCTGCAACAGATATTGACCGGCCAGACCAGGGGCGCGGCGCTGCTGACGGGGGCGGCGATCCTGTTCCTGTATCTGCTGCCGTCGGTGATTGCCCTGGCGCGGGCCCATCGCCGGTTCATTCCGATCCTGGTGCTGAACCTGGCGGTCTCGCTGATCCAGGCGCTGATCGCCAGCAAGCTGTTTCCCACGCTGCTGGTGTTCGATCCGCACAATCTGCCGTTGCTGCTCAAGGTGGCTGCGCTCGTGACCTTTGGGCCCGGCTGGTTGGCACTGATGGTCTGGTCGCTGATGCCCGGCACGCCCGATCCGCGCCTGGTGCGGTTCAAGCAGACCAAGACCTATGACACCATCGCTGCCCTGCCACTGATCCTGTGGTTCGCCTATGGGGCGCTGCAGTTGCGCGCCGTGCTGGTGTATGACGTCGGCCTGATGACGGCCGGCACCGCCAGCCTGTATGTCTGGGTGCAGTTCATTTCCCTGACCATGGCGGCGATTTTCGACCTGATGCTGGTCTATCTGCTGGTGGTGCGCGACCGTGCGGTGGGCCGCTCCAGGGGCGTGTGGCCGCGCGTGTTCGGCGTGGTCGGCACCTTCATGGGCGTGGGCATCTTGCAGCTGCCGGTGGCGCGGCTCGATCTTCCCCTGCAGCTTGTGGCGGCGGTGCTGATCGGCGTGGGCAGCCTGGGCTCGGCGCTGGTGCTGTGGCGCCTCGGCAAGAGCTTTTCCATCCTGCCCGAGGCACGCAAGCTGGTGACCGGCGGGCCCTATTCCCACGTCCGCCATCCACTCTATTCGGTGGAGATCATCACCATCCTGGGGACAGCGCTGCAGTTCGCGGCGCCCTGGTCCTGGATCATTGCCGCGATCGTTGTGGTGCTGCTGTGGGTCCGCAGCCACTTCGAGGAGCAGGTGCTGGCGGAAAGTTTCCCCGAGTACGCGGCTTATCGCACGCGCACCAAGCGGTTCATTCCCGGCGTTATCTGACGGTTACTTAAACTCGACTTTCACGATCTCGTAAGAGCGCGCGCCGCCAGGCGCGGTCACTTCCACCGTGTCGCCCTTGCTCTTGCCGATCAGGGCACGGGCGATGGGCGAGGAGATGGAAATGCGGCCGCGCTTGGCGTCCGACTCCACATCGCCCACGATCTGGTATTTGCGTTCTTCGTCGGTGTCTTCATCGGCCAGGGTGACGGTGGCGCCGAACTTGACGCTGGTGCCCGACAGCTTGGAAATATCGATCACATCGGCGCGGCCGATCTGGTCTTCCAGCTCCATGACGCGGCCTTCGATGAAGCTCTGCTTCTCCTTGGCGGCGTGATATTCGGCATTCTCCGACAGGTCGCCATGGGCGCGCGCTTCGGCGATTGCCGCGATGATGGCGTGGCGGTCGACATTCTTGAGCTGGTTCAGCTCTTCCTCCAGGCCCTTGAAGCCTGAAGCGGTCATCGGAATTTTTTCCATTGTCTCGTCCCGTCGGCAAAAAAACGCTCGCAGCCCCCGCCGCTGGCGGATGCCGGAGCCATCTTGTGTTAAGGCACTGAATTCGCTGATTAAATAGTTCTGACGATCAGCGGTGCATCAGGAAGAGTAAGACTGCAGGGGGGCGACTTCAAGTGAGCCTGCCCGAAGCGCCTGAATGGCCTGGGTGGCCGCCGCCGCCCCCGCCATGGTCGTGTAATAGGGAACCTTGAGGGTCAGCGCGGCGCGGCGGATGGACGAACTGTCAGCCAGCGCCTGGGCGCCATCGGTGGTGTTGAACACCAGGTTGATCTCGCCATTCTTCAGCGCGTCCACCACATGGGGACGGCCCTCCAGCACCTTGTTGATGACGGCGACCGGCAGGCCCTTGGCTTCCAGGGTGCGGGCCGTGCCGCGGGTGGCGATCAGCGAGAAGCCCATCGCCAGCAATTCGCGGGCAGGGCCTTCGATCAGGTCCTTGTCGCCTTCCTTCACCGAGATGAACACGGTGCCGCCGGTGGGCAGCTTCACACCGGCGCCGATCTGGCTCTTGGCGAAGGCGCGGCCGAAATTCTCGTCCAGGCCCATCACTTCGCCGGTGGAGCGCATCTCCGGTCCCAATATCGTGTCCACGCCGGGGAAGCGGGCAAAGGGCAGCACCGCTTCCTTGACCGAGATGTGCTTGGGGTTCGGCTTTTTCAGGTTCATGGACTTGAGCGTTTCGCCCGCCATCACGCGCGACGCGATGGCCGCCACCGGCAGGCCGATAGCCTTGGCGACGAACGGCACCGTGCGGCTGGCGCGCGGATTGACTTCCAGCAAATAGATCTCGTCGCCCTGAATGGCGTATTGCACATTCATCAGGCCCTGGACCTTCAGCGCCTTGGCCATCAGGGTGGTCTGGCGTTCGATCTCGGCAATGGTCTGCGGCGACAGCGAGCGCGGCGGCAGCGAACAGGCGCTGTCGCCGGAATGCACGCCGGCTTCCTCGATATGCTCCATCACGCCGGCGATGAAGACGTCGCCGTCCTTGTCGCAGATGGCGTCCACGTCCACTTCGGTGGCGCGGTTGAGGAAGCCGTCGATCAGCACGGGATTGTCACCACTGATGCGGAACAGCTCACCCGATTCCACCTGCTTCTTCAGTTCACTTTCGTCCGACACCACCACCATGCCGCGGCCGCCCAGCACATACGAAGGGCGCAGGATGACGGGATAGCCGATGGCCTTGGCGGCGGCGACGGTTTCGTCCGCCGTCATGGCGGTGCCGTTGCGCGGCTGCTTGAGATCAAGCTCTTCCAGCAGCTTCTGGAAACGCTTGCGGTCTTCGGCCAGGTCGATGGCGTCGGCGCTGGTGCCCAGAATCGGCACGCCCGCGTCGCGCAAGCCGTTGGCGAGCTTTAGCGGCGTCTGGCCGCCGAACTGCACGATCACGCCGGCAAGGCTGCCCTTTTCATTTTCCTTGGTGATGATCTCCAGCACGTCTTCCAGGGTCAGCGGTTCGAAATAGAGCCGGTCGGAGGTGTCGTAATCGGTGGAGACGGTTTCGGGATTGCAGTTGACCATGATGGTTTCATAGCCCTGCTTGGACAGCGAATAGGCGGCATGACAGCAGCAATAGTCGAACTCGATGCCCTGGCCGATGCGGTTGGGACCGCCGCCCAGGATGATGACTTTCTTGGCGTCGGTGGGATTGCTTTCGCAGACCGTAGAGCCGCCAACCGGCGTTTCATAGGTCGAGTACATGTAGGGCGTCAGCGCAGCGAATTCGGCGGCGCAGGTATCGATGCGCTTGTAGCAGGGCCGGACATCCAGCGCGTGACGCGCGGCGCGGACGGCGTCTTCCTTTTGACCGGTCAGTTTGGCCAGGCGGGCATCGGAAAATCCCATGGTCTTGAGAGCGCGGAACGCCTTGGCGTCCTTGGGCAAGCCATCTTTTGCGATGCGCTGCTCGGTGCAGATGATGACTTCAATCTCGCCCAGGAACCAGGGATCGTAGCCGGTGATGCGCTGGATTTCGTCCAGCGGGAAGTCATAGCGCATCGCCTGCGCGGCCAGGCGCAGCCGGTCCGGCGTGGCGCGGGCCAGCGCGGCGCGAATGGCGGCCGGTTCGCTGTCCAGCGGGATCTCGTCAAAGCCGGTCAGGCCGGTCTCCAGCGAACGCAGCGCCTTCTGCATGGACTCGCCAAAGGTGCGGCCGATGGCCATGGCTTCGCCCACCGACTTCATGCTGGTGGTCAGCAGCGGCTCGGCGCCGGGAAATTTCTCGAAGGCGAAGCGCGGAATCTTGGTGACGACATAATCGATGGTCGGCTCGAAGCTGGCCGGCGTGACCTTGGTGATGTCGTTCTGAAGTTCGTCCAGCGTGTAACCGCAGGCCAGCTTGGCCGCGATCTTGGCGATGGGAAAGCCGGTGGCCTTGGACGCCAGTGCCGAGGAACGCGACACGCGCGGGTTCATCTCAATGATGACCATGCGGCCATCCTTCGGGTTCACCGCCCATTGCACGTTCGATCCGCCGGTCTCCACCCCGATCTCGCGCAGCACTGCGATCGAGGCCGACCGCATGCGCTGATATTCCTTGTCGGTCAGGGTCAGGGCAGGGGCGATGGTGATGCTGTCGCCGGTATGCACGCCCATGGCATCGATATTCTCGATGGAGCAGATAATGATGGCGTTGTCCGCCTTGTCGCGGACCACCTCCATCTCGAATTCCTTCCAGCCCAGCACCGATTCTTCGATCAGCACTTCGTTGGTGGGGCTGGCTTCCAGCCCGCCTTCGACGATGGCGAAGAATTCCTCGCGGTTATAGGCGATGCCGCCGCCGGTACCGCCCATGGTGAAGCTGGGGCGGATCACGGCCGGCAGGCCGACTTCATCCATCACGCTGAGCGCCTTGGACAGGGTTTCGGGACCCAGCTCCATCACCGGGGCATTGTTGCCGTCATAGATGGGGTTGCCGCCGGAATCTTTCTTCTGGCGCAGCTGGCCCTTCAGCGTGAAGCCCTTGGGCACGTCCAGCCCGATGGACAGCATGGCCTGCTTGAAACGCTCGCGGTCCTCGGCCTTGTCGATGGCGTCGGCGGTGGCGCCGATCAGCTCGACATTGTGGCGCTCCAGTGCGCCGATCTTGCGCAAGGACAGCGCGGTGTTCAGCGCCGTCTGGCCGCCCATGGTGGGCAGCAGGGCAAAGACCATGCCTTCGGGCACATTGGGCCGCTCGCGGGCGATGATCTTTTCCACGAACTCGGCGGTGATGGGTTCGATGTAGGTAGCGTCCGCCATGTCCGGGTCGGTCATGATGGTGGCGGGATTGGAATTGACCAGCACCACCCGGTAGCCTTCCTCGCGCAGCGCCTTGCAGGCCTGGGCGCCGGAATAGTCGAATTCGCAGGCCTGCCCGATGACGATGGGCCCCGCGCCGATGATCAGGACGGTATGGATATCGGTGCGTTTCGGCATGGTTACTCGCGCGCAAACCGGCCACGCTTTTGAGGGCGTTCGGGGGCCGGCCAAGATGTAGGTTAAGTGGACCGTTTAGTGCGGGTGGGGGAGGGGCGCAACCCCTTATTTTAAGAGCGCCAGCGCAATACGCGTTCTTGCACAGGATTGACGAAATCGGTGCCGTTTTCGACTGATTCCGCCCAGGCTTTCTTGACCCGGTGGTACCAGATGGCAGGCTGGTCGCTGTCCTGGATCAGCATCAGATTCGGGCTGAACTTCAGGCCCTCCTTCTGCAGCTCCACGATCTTGCGGTCATCGCCGATGAAGGTGCGGCCCAGGGCCCAGAAGAAGGGATAGATGAAATTCAGCCAGGCCGGCCACCAGAAGACCTGGATCACGTCGGTGTTTTCGCCGTCGCGCGGGGTGCAGACGGTCAGGCCCACCACCGTGAAGCTCTTGCCCAGCACGCTGCCACGCACCGTTTCGAAGCGGGTCGAGGGCAGTTCGAAGGTGATCTCGGTGGTGACATCGCCGAGCAGGCTATAGGCCGGCTTGGACGGTTTGTGCGCGGTCATCACAAAGCCCGTTGGCAGCGGCGCATAGTGTTTTTCCTTCAGGCGCGGCGTGCGCTTCCACCACCAGTGATCATGCACATAGGCGGCATGGGCCGGGTCCATCAGTCCGATCACGGCATGGTCGATGCCACAGGCAAAGGTCTGGGTTTCGGTCCAGCGGGTGGGATGGGAAACGCCCGGACGCGGCGGTTCATTTTTCGGTTCACTGCCGGGTTTGGCGGCGACATAGACCCAGATCAGGCCGTCCTGCTCGCACACCGGATAGGCACGCACCTTGATGCTTTCGGCCTTCAGGTCTTCGCTGCCGGTGAGGGATGGGATCTTGCTGCACTGGCCGTCCCGCTTGAAGCGCCAGCCGTGATAGGGACATTCCACGCTGCCTTCGGACAGGATGCGGCCCGCCGACAGCGGCACGCCGCGATGGGGACAGATGTCTCTGAGCGCAAACAGCGCGCCGTCTTTCAGCCGGCCCAGCACCACCGGTTCGCCCAGCAGCATCTCGCGGCGCATCTGGCCGGGAGCCAGGCTGGAGGCCAGCGCCGGCATGTACCAGAGATCGCGCAGGAACTCGCCCATTTCCGCCATGGGAACTGCTTAGAGAAATCGCCATTTCGCCGCAAGGATGGGGCCATAAAGCGGTTGCGGGGCGCAGCCCTCGCGCTAGGCTTTCACCATGAAAAAGGCGCTGCCGCTGGTGGACCCCAAGCTTCTGATCCGCGCCTTGGCGGCAGGCAGCGCCTGCGCCGCGGGCTTCATGCTGCTGGGCCATTACCGGCCGTTCATGGCCCTGCAGTACGGACTGTTCGGCTGCATGATGATCGCCGGCACCATGGGGCTGCTCTATGCCCGCGACGTGGCGCGCGGCTATGTGGCGGGCGCGCTGGGCGGGCTGGTGATCGGGGCTGCCTGCGGATTGGCGGCAGTGGGCACGGTAAACCTGTTGGGCGACAGGCCGGACCTGTTCATTCCCTATGGCGTGATGGTCTGTACGCAGATCGGCGCCATCGGCGGATTGTTCGGCCAATATGGCGCGTGGATACGCGACTTCATCCGGACGCTGCGCTGATTCTGCTTTGGAGAAACTGTCGGTTGGCGCGCTGCCTGCCCGGAAAGGGGCTGGGGGGCTTGTTAATCCGAGCCGACTCGCAACCAACCGACCCACACACATTCGATCTCGAAAGCGGCCACGCCGTGGTCCAATCATGACCATTTTTGGGCAGGCAATGACAATTTCTACAGAATCAATTGCATCAACGGCTTGCGGGTCGCGAGTTCCCGGCTCATCATTGTGACGGATGGTGGAAGAACCGATATCCTTGCATCGCGTGATGCGTGACATGTCTGCGACGCTGGTTCCGCAGGTCACGTTCGACCGCCCCGAACTCAACCGTATCCTCACCGTTTATGGCCGCATGGTTTCCGCCGGTGAATGGCGCGACTATGCGCTGGATTTCCTGGACGAAGTGGCGGTTTTCTCCATCTTCCGCCACGCCAGCGAGATGCCGCTGTTCCGCATTGAGAAGCGCCCGAAGTTGAAAGCCAAGCAGGGCCAATACAGCGTGATCGCGGCGGGCGGAGTAATCCTCAAGCGCGGGCATGAGCTGGCCCAGGTGCTGAAGGTGTTCGACAAGAAGTTACTGAAGGCGCTGAGCACAAAAGAATAAGGCCCGGATTGCTCCGGGCCCTTTCTTTTTTGTTGTTGCCTGCGTTTAGCGGCGGTTGCCCATGAAGCGCAGCAGGAACAGGAAGATGTTTAGGAAGTCCAGGTACAGCGCCAGCGCGCCCATGATGGCGGCCTTGCCGGCGACGGCGGTGTCGCCCCCCACCTGGTAATAGGTGTTTTTGATCTTCTGGGTGTCCCAGGCGGTCAGGCCGGTGAAGATCACCACGCCCAGCGCACTCACCATGAAATCGATCGCCGGAGACTTGAAGAACATGTTGGCAATCATCGCGATGAACAGGCCCCAGACGCCCATCATCAGGAAATGGCCCATGCCGGTCAGGTCGCGCTTGGTGGTGTAACCCCACAGGCTCATGCTGCCGAAGGTGGCGGCGGTGACGAAGAAGGTCATCGCGACGCTGGCGCCGGTATAGACGACCAGGATCGAGGCCAGCGAGGCGCCGACCATCGCCGCATAGGCCCAGAAGGTGGCCTGCGCTGCCGCCTGGCTCATCTGCATGATGCGGAAGGACAGCAACAAGACCAGCGCCAGTGGCGCAAACATCACGACATAGCCAAGAATGGTCGGAGAAATACCCACGCCGTTGGCGGTCGCCACCTGCTGATAGAACAGGTTCAGCAAGGCGGGGGTGTTGGCGACGAGGTACGCCACGCCGCCGGTCAGCGCCAGCGCACCAACCATGTAGTTGTAGACCCGCAGCATGTGGGCGCGCAGGCCAGCATCCATCGTGTCGGCGATTGTGGTCGCGCCACGTACAATACGGTTATCGAAGTCAGCCATTTGGTACTCCCTTTGAGCCTTACTATATCGTGATTTGCTGTGGCGGTATCAAGGCGCCCGAAATGCGAACGATTAAAGACAGTTAAGCCGCCCTTAGGCGCTGCGCCGGCCGCACCGACAGGGCGCCCAAGGCGCCCAGCAGGCCGAACAGCAATGTCGCCGCAGCCCCGCCCACCACCGTGATCAGCACCGCCTGGGCATCGAAGGTGAACGGCACATCCAGGATGGCAAAGGCGATCACCCAGCCGGCCAAAGTTCCGGCCAGCAGCGCGATCACGCCCGTCGCCAATCCCAGCACGCCATATTCGATGGCATAGACCAGGGCGATGCGGGCGCGCGTGGCGCCCAGCACTTTGAGGATGGTTGCGTCATACAACCGGGCGCGGGTTCCCGCTGCGATGGCGCCCGCCAGCACCAGCAGCCCCGCCAGGATGGTGACCAGGCTGGCGGCGCTGACGCCTTGCGCCAACGAGGCCAGCAAAGCCTGCACCTGCTGGATGGCGTCCTTCACCCGGATGGTGGAGATGTTGGGGAAGCGCGTGGTCACCGTCATGTAGAGCGGATTTTCCTGCGCGTCGGCCACCCGCACCGTCGCCAGGAAGGCGTGCGGTGCCTGGCTGATCAGGCCCGGCGACAGCACCAGCACGAAATTCTGTCCGCCTGTGGTGAAGTCCACCTTGCGCAGGTTTGCGATGCGGCCCTCAAAGCTGCGCCCCAGCACGTTCAAGGTCATGGAGTCGCCGATTTTCAAGCCGGTGCCCTTGGCGATGGCCTGGTCCAGCGAGATCAGGGTGGGACCGTTGTAATCGGCCGCCCACCATTTGCCCTGGGTGATGACGGTGCCGTCCGGCGGGGTGGCGGCATAGGTGATGCCGCGGTCGCCGCTCAGTGCCCATTTGGCGTCCGGCGCGACCTTGGCGTCGGCCGACGGCACGCCGTTCAGGGCGGTGATGCGGCCCCGGATCATCGGCGTGCGCTTGTAATCGCTGGCGCTGGAAAAGCCGGTGATGGTGCGGTCGAAGGCGGCTGTCTGGGCCGGCTGGATGTCGATGAAAAAGAAGCTGGGCGCGCGGGCCGGAAGGGCGCCCGCCACCTGCGCGTTGATGGTGGAATTCAAAAGCGTGACGGTGGCCAGCAAGGTCAGGCCCAGTCCCAGCGCCGTGATCACACCGCCGGTGGCCGCGCCCGGCCGCACCAGGTTGGCAAAAGCCAAGCGCACCAGCGGCGATTTGGGACGCGGCATGGCCTTGATGGCGCGGCGCATGCCTTCCGCCAACAGGCGCAGCAGCGCCAGCGCGGCCGCGGCGCCCACCAGAAATTCCGCTGCGAACACCGGCGAGGGCGCCACCACCAGGGTCAGTACGGTGACACAAAGCGCCGCGCCGGCAGAGATCGCGCGATACAGATTCTGTCCTTCCACCTTGGCCGGCTCGATCACGTCGCGAAACAGGCTGGCCGGCGGCACGGCGCGGGCGCGGCTCAGGGGCGGCACCGCGAATGTCACCGCCGACAAAAGGCCGAAGGCCAGCGCCAGCAGGATCGGTATGGGATAGAAGCCGAATGTCGGCGGCACCGGCAAGGCATCGCCATAGATCCAGACGATGGCGAAGGGCAGGGCCGCGCCCAGCACTGCGCCCGCCGCCGTGGCCAGCAGCGCCACCGCCATCACCTGCAGGAAGAAAACCGTAAAGACAAAGCCTCCGCTGGCGCCCAGTGTTTTCAGAATTGCGATGTCGGCGCGCTTGCGGTCCAGGAAAGCCAGGATCGCCTGGCTCGCGCCCACGCCGCCCACACCCAGCGCCACAAGACCGACAAGCGTCAGGAACATGGTGAGCTGTTCGACAAAGCGCTTGATGCCGGGCGCGGCATCGCCCCGGTCGCGGATGTTCCAGCCGGCTTCGGGAAAGCGCGCCTGCGCCGTGTCGCGGAATTGATTGATACGCGCCTTCGCCTGCACGGGATCGGACGGCGCGCCCGACAGCGCGATGCGATAAGTGTAGTTCACCAGGCTTTCCGGCGTGACCAGCCCGGTGGCGGGCAAGGATTTCGCTGCCACCAGCATGCGCGGTCCCAGCGAAAAGCCGGTGGAGATGCGGTCCGGTTCGCTGTCCAGCGCCGCCATGATGCGGAAGGTGGCATCGCCCAGCTTGATCAGGTCGCCGCGTTTGACATGCAGCCGGTCGAGCAAGGTCTGCTCTGTCGCCACGCCGCAGACGCCGTCGTCTTCGCAGGCGATCGCGTCG
>CANBZE010000038.1 GCA_947373775.1 Alphaproteobacteria bacterium | reverse complement strand
TGCAGCCGGGCGAAATCTTCCGGCGTCGAGTCCGTGCGCGGGGTTTGCGCATTCGCGGCTGTCGCGGCCAGTGCGGCCCCTACGGCAAGCTGCTGCACGGCACTGCGACGTGATGGTTCAGACATAGGCCCCTCCCGTTCGCCCGCGTGTCCGGGCGTTGGACCAAGGCTACTAGGAAAGCGAGGTATGGCCTAGCGGGCCGTGACCGCTCCCCAGACCCGGCGCGGTCCGGATCGCCGCCTGGACATAGGCATGGGCGCTGGCGACCGCGTCCGGCATGCTGCGGCCCTGCGCCAAGCCGCAGGCGATGGCGGTGGCCAGGGTGCAGCCGGTTCCGTGGGTGTGGGGCGTGGCCTGGCGCTGGACCTCGAAGTCCGTGAAATCCCCGCCGAACCACAGCGTGTCACGTACCACCGGCCCTTCGCCATGCCCGCCCTTGAACAGCACGGCGTTGCAGCCCAGCAGCTTGAACACCATGGCGGCGTTGCGCAGCCGGTGTTCGCTGACAGGCAGGATGCCGGTCAATGCCTCGGCCTCCGGCAGGTTGGGCGTGACCAGCGCCGCCATCGGCAGCAGCTTTTTCTTCAGCACCGTAACGGCGCCGTCCTCCAGCAGGGACGAGCCGCCCTTGGCCAGCATCACCGGATCCACCACCAACGGAATTCTGGGCGCATGTTCGGCCAAGGTGTCGGCCACCATCTGGGTCATCGCCGCGCTGCCCAGCATGCCGGTTTTGATCGCATCGGCGCCGATATCGGACAGACACGCAATGATCTGGTCCCGCACAACATCTACCGGCACGATATGCGCACCGGTGACACCCAGCGTGTTCTGCACCGTGACGGCAGTGATCGCGGTCTGGGCATAGACGCCGAATGCCTGGGCGGTCTTGATGTCGGCCTGGATACCCGCGCCGCCGGACGAATCCGACCCGGCGATCACCAGCAGCCGCGCCATCTTCATTGGATAAACCTAAGCAGCGACTTCTTCGATGGCGGACGCGATCTGGCGCACCACGGCGCGCACGAGTTTTTCGTCCTCGCCTTCGGCCATGACGCGGATCAGGGGCTCGGTACCCGACTTGCGCACCAGGATGCGCCCCGTGGCGCCCAGCTTGGCGTTACCGGATTCGATGCTGGACTTGACCTTGTCGTCGTCCAGCGGCGAGCCCTTCTTGAAGCGCACATTCTCCAGCACCTGGGGCAACGGCTCATAGAGATGCGCGGCCTCCGACGCGGGCTTGTCTTCCTGTGCCAGCACCGCCAGCACCTGCAGCGCCGCCACCAGCCCGTCGCCGGTGGTGGAGAAATCCGACAGAATGATGTGGCCGGACTGTTCGCCGCCGACATTGAAGCCGCCCTTGGCCATTTCCTCCAGCACATAACGATCACCCACCGCCGAGCGCGCCAGGGACAGATTCAGGGTCTTGAGATAGCGGTCGAGCCCGGCATTGGACATCACCGTGCCGACCACGCCGCCGCCCTTGAGCCGTTCGGTCTTGGACCAGCTCTTGGCGATCAGCGCCAGGATCTGGTCGCCGTCGATGATACGGCCATGTTCGTCGGCCATCACCACCCGGTCGGCGTCGCCGTCCAGCGCGATGCCGAAATCGGCGCGCACTTCGCGCACCCGGGCGCACATCGCCGCCGGTTCGGTGGAACCGCAATCCTGGTTTATGTTGGTGCCGTCCGGCGTCACACCCATGGTGACGATATCCGCGCCCAGTTCCCACAACACTTCCGGCGCGACCTTGTAGGCGGCGCCATGGGCGCAATCGATCACGATGCGAAGGCCGTCCAGCTTCAGGTTGCGCGGGAAGGTGCGCTTGGCGAATTCGATATAGCGCGCCTGGCTGTCATCGATGCGCTTGGCGCGGCCGATGCGGGCGGACGTTGCCAGGCCCTGTTCCAGGCCGGCGGCCATCAGCGCCTCGATCTCCATTTCCACCGCGTCGGACAGTTTCTGCCCGTCGGGTCCGAAGAACTTGATGCCATTGTCCTCGAACGGATTGTGCGAGGCGGTGATCATGACGCCCAGGTCGGCGCGCAGCGAGCGGGTCAGCATGGCCACGGCGGGGGTGGGCAGCGGACCGAACTGGAACACATCCATGCCCACGGCGGTGAAGCCGGACACCAGCGCGCTTTCGATCATGTAGCCCGACAGGCGGGTGTCCTTGCCGATCACCACCCGGTGGCGATGCTCGCCGCGGGTGAAGATGCGCCCGGCCGCCATCCCCGCCTTCATCGCCACTTCGGGCGTGAGCTTGGCGGTGTTGGTGCGGCCTCGGATGCCGTCAGTGCCGAAATATTTGCGGGTCATGGGTGCGGGGTCCAGCGGGAACGGGCTGTTTTACCACAAAGTCATTGCCGGGGGTTAACAGGCTTCTTGAGGGCTTTCAGCACCTTAAGGGCATCCGACAGGGGGCTGGGGGCATGGGTGCGAATATAGTCCGCGCCCTGGCGGTGCGCGAACATCTCGGCAGCCAGGGTTTCCCCATGAAGCCTGCCGGCCCCGGCTTCGTCGGCCGGGCGGCCCACCAGCTTGCGCAAGAAGCCCTTGCGGGAGACCGAGACCAGCAGGGGCAAGCCATAGCGGGCCTTCAGCTCGGGAAGGCGCCGCAGCAGGATCAGGGAATTTTCCGGGTCGGTTCCCAGGAACTGGCCCATGCCCGGGTCCAGGATCAGCCGGTCCCGGGCGACGCCCACCTTCTGAAGCATGGCGATGCGCTCATCGAAAAAGCGGGTGACGCGATCCCATATCTCGCTCGCCGGCACTTCGGTGCGAACCGCGACACCGCTTTCCTGCACGGCATGCATCACGATCAGCTTCACCGGCGACGCCGCCAGTTCGGGATGAAGCGCCGGGTCGGGGAAGCCGTGAATGTCATTGAGATAGTGGACGCCCTGCTCCAGCGCCCAGCGCTGGACCTGCGGCGCAAAGCTGTCGATGGAAAGGGGCAATCCGGCCTGCTTCAGCGCGGGGATCACCGCGGCCAGGCGCCCTATCTCCACCTCCGGCGCCACAGCCTGCGCCTCGGGATGGGATGAGGCCGCGCCGACGTCGATGATATCGGCCCCGCCCGCAGCCAGCACCTGGGCATGGGACAGCGCCGCGCCGGCGGCCAGATACTTGCCGCCATCGGAAAAACTGTCGGTGGTGACATTGAGAATGCCGAGAATTTTCATGGGCACCTAAGGGCCATAAGCGTGAGTAAAAGAAAAGGGCGGCCGAAGCCGCCCTTTTGAAATCGTGTCTTTGCCTTAGCGCGGCTGCGGTTCCGGCGAGATGATCGGGCCGGGACCGGAAGGACGGGGCTTGCCCGCCACCGGCACCGAAGTGCCTTCGCCGCGGGCCGGCAGCACCGGATCCTCGTACGGCGTACGGACCGGGGGAATGCCCTTGAGCAGGGCGTTGATCTCGTCGCCCGTCAGGGTTTCATATTCCAGCAACCCGCGCGCCAGCACATTCAGATCGCTCTGGCGGGAGGTGAGGATCTCCTTGGCCCGCTGGTAGCTCTCATCGATGATGCGGTGGATTTCGCTGTCGATCTTCTGGGCCGTGGCTTCCGAAATATTCTGGGTGCGCGACACGCTGTGCCCCAGGAAAACCTCTTCCTGGTTTTCGGCATAGGCGATGGGCCCCAGGCTGTCGGACATGCCAAAGCGGGTGACCATGGCGCGGGCCATGCGAGTGGCCTGCTCGATGTCGCTCTGCGCGCCGGTGGTGACCTTCTCATGGCCGAACACCAATTCCTCGGCCAGGCGGCCACCGAACGCCACCGCCAGGTCCGCCAGCATCTTCTGGCGGGTCAGGGACAGGGCGTCGCGTTCCGGCAGGCGCATCACCATGCCCAAGGCGCGGCCGCGCGGGATGATGGTGGCCTTGTGGATCGGATCGGAACCTTCGACGCTGATGGCGACGATGGCATGGCCGGCTTCATGGAAGGCGGTGAGCTTCTTTTCCTCGTCGCTCATGGCCATGGAGCGGCGCTCGGCGCCCATCATCACCTTGTCCTTGGCGTCTTCCAGCTCACTCATGGTGACGACGCGCTTGCCGCGGCGGGCCGCCAGCAATGCGCCTTCGTTCACCAGGTTGGCCAGATCGGCGCCGGAGAAACCCGGTGTGCCGCGCGCGATGGTCCGCGGGTCCACGTCGGGCGCCAGCGGCACCTTGCGCAGATGGACGCGCAGGATCTTCTCGCGGCCGGCCAGGTCGGGATTGGGCACAACGACATGGCGGTCGAAACGGCCCGGACGCAGCAACGCCGGGTCCAGCACATCGGGACGGTTGGTGGCGGCGATCAGGATGACGCTTTCATTGGCTTCGAAACCGTCCATCTCGACCAGCAACTGGTTGAGGGTCTGTTCGCGTTCGTCATTGCCGCCGCCCAGGCCCGCGCCGCGATGGCGGCCGACCGCATCGATTTCATCGATGAAGACGATGCAAGGCGAATTCTTCTTGGCCTGTTCGAACATGTCGCGCACGCGGCTGGCTCCGACACCCACGAACATCTCGACAAAGTCCGAACCCGAAATGGTGAAGAAGGGCACATTGGCTTCGCCCGCAATGGCGCGCGCCAGCAGGGTCTTGCCGGTGCCCGGCGGGCCGACCAGCAGCACGCCCTTGGGGATGCGGCCGCCCAGGCGCTGGAATTTCTGCGGATCGCGCAGGAAGTCCACGATTTCCTTCAGGTCGTCCTTGGCTTCGTCCACGCCGGCAACGTCTTCGAACGTCACGCGGCCCTGGCGCTCGGTCAGGAGCTTGGCGCGCGACTTGCCGAAGCCCATCGCCTTGCCGCCGCCCGACTGCATCTGGCGCAGGAAGAACACCCACACGCCGAAGATCAGCAGCATGGGCGCCCAGCTGACCAGGATGGAGATGAAATTGATGCCGTCATCGGCAGGCGTGACGGCGGTATCCACATTGTGGGCCTTCAGGGTCGGCCACAGGGTGGTGTCATTGTTGGGAACGGTGGTGGTGAAGGGCTGGCCGTTGGACATCTCGCCCTTCACGGCGTCGCCCTGGAACATCACCTTGCGGACCTGGTTCTGGACCACCAGTTCGGTGAACTTGGAATAGCTGACCGGCGAAGTAGCCGTGTGGGGGCCCGTTCCCTGGAACAGGTTGAACAGGAAAACCAGCAGCAGCGCGATGACGATCCACAGCGCGAGATTTCTCAGGTTATTCAAAGGCCGTCCTTCTCTACTTGCCGGGAATGAACCGGGCTCCCGCCCTTCATAGATAGGACGGTTTTAGCGCATTGCCAGCCATCAAAACGTTAAGAGTTTTGGGGGCCTCCCGCAACACAGCATGACCCTGGCCGTCAGGCCTTGCGGGCGGAACTCCCGGTTTTCCTTGGACTTTCGGGGCTGAGCCACAGGGCGACTGCGCCAAAATCTTTCCCGCGCTTGCCCGCAGGACGAATGTGACAGCCGTGCAGGGTCGCGCCGGCGCCCAGACTGCCGCCGCCGATCTGGTCGAAAAGACGCTCCAGCGACTCGAATCGCGGCCGGTATGGCTGCCCGGAAACCGCCATCAGGACTGCCGCCAAGGCGCGCAGGCCCACCTCGCGCGGCGCCGCCACCAGCACGGCGGGATCGAGCAGTACGCCGCCCTCCCCGGCACGAACGCTGCGCGCCAGCACCGCTTCGGTGACGATCTCCAGGCTTTCGCGGGCGCGGGCCAGATGCGCCGCCGCGGACCCGATGCGTTCCACGGTCAGGCCCGCCGGAACCAGTGCTGCCATCGCCTTGCGGATTTTCACCCGATCAAATGCCGGATCGTCATTCATCGGATCGTCCAGCCAGGCTTGCTTGCGGGACTTCAGATGGGCGCGCAGATCGGCGCGGCGAAAACCGAGCAGCGGACGCGCCACCGTCAGATCTGCGAAACCAGGCACCGGCCAGGGCGCGCGCGGGCGCATGGCGGCCAGCCCGTCCAGCCCGCTGCCGCGCGCCAGGCGCAGCAGGAATGTCTCGGCCTGGTCATCGCCGGTGTGACCGACAAACAGGATGGCGATCTTGTGTCTGGTCAGCCATTCACCCATCAGGCGGTAGCGCACCTCGCGCGCCGCCGCTTCGATGCCGCTTTTGGGTTTGTTGCCCGTCCATTTCAGAATCTGCACCTTGAGTCCTGCCTGTTTGGCCCAGGCGGCAACCCGCCTGGCGTCCTGGGCGGAAGATTTGCGCAGGTCATGATCCACCGTCAGCACCACCGGCGGTTTTGATTTGCGCTGCTCCGCAAAGGCGCGCAGCAGGTGCATCAATGCGAGAGAGTCGCTGCCACCCGACACCGCAACCGCGATGGCGCCGTCATGGTCCGCCATCGCTTCGGCAAAAGCGGATTCAAGCTTACTTGCCGCAGGCCGTTTTGCGGAGATTCGCGGCCTGGGCAAGCGTTTGCGGACTGGCGTTCGGGTATTTGGTCTTGATGAGGCCAAGCGTGGTGCAGCCTTCCGATTTCTGGCCCATGCCCATGAAGGACTGTGCCAGCTTGAGCATAGCGTCGGGCGCGCGCGTTGACTTGGGATATTTCTTGATCACTTCGGCGAAGGTGCGCGCCGCAGGGGCGTAGTCCTGGTGGATGAAGCTTATGTTCGCCACCCAGTAGATCGCCTGGGGCGACAGGTCGGTGTCGCCGGGATTGGCGTCGGCATAGCCGCGGAACGCCGCCGAGGCTTCGTCATACTGGGCGCGGCCCATCAGGTTCATGGCCTGGTCGTATTGCGCGGAATTTGCCGGCGGACCAGCCAGCGAACCATTGAGCGGCGCGCCGTCACCGGGATTGGCCGGCAGGGTGCCCAGGGTGCCGGGCGGACGCCCGCGCACAGGAGGATTGGGCATGGGTGCGTCCGGCACTGCATTGAAGCCGCCGCCATTGCCGCTGGCGTCGATCGTGCCCGCCGCGCCGATCGGCGGCAGGGGATCGCCGGGACGCAACTGGGAATAAGGCTGCGGCGCCATGGCGGGTTGGCCGGCCGATTGCGTACCGGCCGCGGCGCAGTTCATGGAATCGCCCGCGCCCAGTTGCTGCGACGACAGGGTGCAGAGCCGGTAGGCGAAGTCCTTCTGCATCTTGTCGATCTTGTCGTTCTGGATCTGGATCTGGTGATTCAGTTCCTCATTGGTGCCGGTGGCCTGGCTGAGGCTCTGGGTCAGGCCCTGGACCTTGTCCTCCAGGGTCTTGATGCGGGCATCCTGCTGCTGGGTGACGCCCTGCAGGTCGCGCACGCCGTTGGTCTGGAAGGCCTCACGCGCCTTGTCCTCGTCGCTGGGACCGAACAGCTGGGCGCTGGCGGGCACGCAGAAAAGCGAAAGCGCCAGAACCGAAACCGCGATGCGCTGGATCATCTTGAAAAGCCTTCCAAAGCAAAACCTGGCAAAGCAAAACGTGGCAAAGCAAAACGTGGCAAAGCAAAAAGGGGCGCGGGAGTTATCCCACGCCCCTCTTGCAAACTAACGCAAGTTACGAATTGGCACCGCCGCTGATGACGGTGACGCCGCGGCGGTTCTGCGCCCAGCAGCCTTCATTCGAATCGGTGCAGATCGGACGTTCCTTGCCGTAGGAAATGGTTTCGACGCGGCCGGTGGAGACACCCTGGCTGACCAGATACTCCTTCACCGCATTGGCGCGGCGGGCGCCCAGCGCCAGGTTGTATTCGCGGGTGCCGCGTTCGTCGGCATGACCTTCAACCGAAACGCGAACCGCCGGGTATTTGGCAAGCCACGCGGCCTGGCGGCCAAGGACAGCCTTGTCGGTGTCCTGGATGCTGTACTCATTGTAGCCGAAATGAACAGTGTCACCGACATTGACGCGGAAATCCTCGGCGCTGCCGGGCAGGATCGAGGAGGTGACCGGCGCGGGCGGCATCGGCGCGGGCGCGGCAGCCGGCGGCGGGGCAGTGTTCACCGCTTCCTGCTTGTGCGTGCAGGCGCCCAGAACCAGGACCGCGGATAGGCAGACAAATTTCATGGAATGGGAAAATGGCGTCATGACTGGAATCTCCTGGCAAGCGAGACCGCCGGTGCGGGCAGCATCCGCTCTAAGAATAAACACGCACCTGAATCGAAAAACGCATTAAGGCGTAAAAAGAACCAAAAATTGCGTTCGAAATTAGACCTATTCTAGGAAAAGCGCCCTACTGGATCAAGGGAGACCAGGCCGGATCGGAAGCAGAACCGGGGGTTAGCACCCGCCGCTCATTGCGCCCGGTCACATCCACCGACCAGATGGACGAACCGCGGCCGCCCGGGGCTTCGCGGCCGTACATCAGCACCCGGCCATTGGGCGCCCAGGTGGGGCCCTCATCCTTGCCGCCGGAGGAGATCAGCCGCTCGCCCGAACCGTCGGCGCGCATCACCCCAATATTGAAGACATTCCCCACCCGCCGGGTGAAGGCGAGCAGGTCGCCGCGCGGCGACCAGACCGGGGTACCGTTGGCGCCGGGACCGAAGCTGATGCGGTGCTGGCCCGATCCATCCACATTCATCACATAAATCTGCTGGCCGCCGCCGCGGTCCGATTCAAAGGCGATCTGCTTGCCGTCGGGCGAGAAGCTTGGGGCGGTGTCGATCGCCGGATCGGTGGTCAGCTGGCGAACGGCGCGGGTTCGCAAATCCATCACATAGATGTCGGAATTGCCCCCCTTCTCCAGGGTCAACACCACCTGGTTGCCGTCCGGCGAGAAGCGCGGCGAGAAGGTCATGTTGGGGAAATTGCCCAGCACCTCCTGCCTGCCGGTTTCGATATCGAACAGGTACACGCGGGGCTTGCCGCCGATATACGACATGTAGGCGATCGTCTGGGCGGTGGGATTGAAGCGCGGCGTCAGGATCATATAGGCGCCGCTGGACAGGAAGATGGGATTGGCGCCGTCCTCGTCCATGATCGCCAGACGCTTGACCCGCTTGGTGGCCGGGCCGCTTTCCGAGATGAAGACGATGCGGGTGTCGAAATAGCCCTTCTCGCCGGTGATGCGCTCATAGACGGCGTCCGACACCATATGGGCGATGCGCCGCCAATTCTCCGGCGTGGCAAAGAATTGCATTCCCAGCATCTGGCTTCCGCCAAAGACGTCCCACAGGCGAAAATCCACGCGCAGTCTTCCGTCGGGTTGCTGAGTCACCTGCCCGGTCACCAGTCCCTGGGCGGTGATGGCGCGCCAGCTGCCGAAATTGGGCATGGTATTGATGTTGGTGATGTGCTCGGCAAATCCCCTGGGGTCGAGCGGGTGGAACAGGCCGGAACGCTCCAGGTCGGCGCGCACCACGCCGGCGACATTGGCGCCAACTTGCGGATCGCCCACGAAATCAGGAATGGCGATGGGCAGGGGTTGGGCGTTGCCCTGGGTCACGTCCACCTGCAGCGCGGCGTGCGCGGGGGCCGTCCAAAGGGCCGCCAATGCGGCAAACAGGACCAGAAATTTCTTCATGCTGTTCTCCAGCGAATATTGAACGTCAGTAACATGGCTCCAACATGGCAGGGCCCTGAAGGTTCCACGATTATTGGCCCATCATCTGGCGCGGATCAAAGCGCAAGGGATTGATTTCCCGCCACAGGGCATAGCGGTCGGGCGGCAGCCGGTAAGGCTGGCACTGATAGATGGCGCGGCTGGCCGCTTCCGCGGCGGCACGGGTATAGCCGTTGCCGGCCGCTTGGGCTCTCGTGCCCGGCGTCATCTGGAGCTGTCCCACCGAACCGTCGGGATTGAGCGACAGGTCGTAATCCACCACCAGATCGCGCGCGTCGGGCGCGCCGGTGGGCGGCGACCAGCAGCGATAGATCTGGCTTTTGAGCGCATCGGCGATGTCGGCCATCATCAGGTTGCCAGCACCGATGCCCTGGATTACGCGCGGGCCTGCCTTGGCGGTCTTCACCGGCTTTTCCGGCGCGGTCAGCTTGTTGAGCAGCGCATTGAAGTCCTGGGCCATCTCCTTCTTGGTGGGCTGGGGCTTTTCCACCGGCACTGGCTTTTCCTTGGCAATCTTGAAATCGGGCACCGGAGGTTCGGGCGCGGGCTCGACTTCCTGCATCGTCGGTTCGGGCGGGGCTTCCAGCGCCGGCGGCGGGGTGTCCATCTTCTGCGGCTCCGGCGTGGGCGGAGCCTGGGCCGCGACATTGGTCGTGTCGGCAATGGTCACCAGGTCCACCGGTACGACATGGCTGTCTTCGGGCGTGTCGAAGCTGCGGTGAAACGTAATCAGGGCGGCGCTGAAGATCAGGCCGTGAAACAGCAGCGAGCCCACCACGCCATAGCGCGGCCCCCGCGCCGTGGTCGGGCGCAGCCGGCGCATGGCGGTTTGGGCCGCCACCTTATTGCGCGTCGGGCTTGGGCTTTGCGACATCGGTAACCAGTCCGATATGGGTGAAACCGCTGGCGGCGAGGATGCCCATCACTTCCATCACCTTGCCGTAATTGGCCTGGGTGTCGCCGCGCAC
>CANBZE010000037.1 GCA_947373775.1 Alphaproteobacteria bacterium | reverse complement strand
CGCTGCCGGAAAAGGTGCGCCCGCTGCATCCGCACCTGAACCTGAAGTCGCCGGCCCGCGTTGCCCAGCCCCTGCCGGTTGCGGCGGCGCCGCTGACGCCATCTTACCAACCTGTCGCCAACCCGGTCCATGCCACGATGGATGCGCTGGCCAGCCAGATCGGCGCGGAAAAGAGCCCGGCCGAGGATTACATCCTGGGCGGTGAAGATGCTCCGGAAGTGGCTTCCGAGCCGCTGTCGGCCAAGTATCCGGTCACCGAAAGCTATCGCCCGGTGGCCGAACAGCCTCTGGCCATTCGCGCGCCGGAAGAAAAGAAGAGCGGCTGGGGCTTCTTTGGCCGCAAGAAGGCGGCGCCCGACATGCGCGCCGAACCGCAGCCGGAACCGCGCATGGCGCCTGCTCCGCGGGCGACCGCGCAGACCATGCCGCAGCCCCAGCAGTCCATGGAAGCGCCGCGCGGCAAGGACGATGACCTGTTCCCCGACCACAAGCGGGATGAGCAGTTCGAGATCCCGGCCTTTTTGCGCCGCCAGTCGAACTAGGCTGGTTCCGCTGCGAAATCGAAAAGGGCGGCCTCACGGCCGCCCTTTTTGTTTATAAGGTGCAGGCCATGACGCCCCGCCGCACCATCGCGCAAGCCCTGACCGTGACCGGCACCGCCCTGCATGCGGGAGTGCCGGTGACCATGACGCTGGCACCTGGCGCATCGGGCAGCGGCATCGTCTTTCGCCGTACGGACCTGGGCGTCGATATTCCGGCGCGCTATGACCAGGTGAGCGAAACCCGGCTGGGCACCGTGATCGGGCAGGGCAGCGCCAAGGTGGGCGTGGTCGAGCATCTGATGGCCGCCACTGCTGGGCTGGAGATCGATGATCTGCTGGTCAGCCTGGACGGGCCGGAGCCGCCCATCCTGGACGGCGATGCACTATCTTATCTGGACCTGCTGGAAGGTGCTGGGCTGGCGGAACAGCCCCAGGCCCGCACAGTCATCAAGGTGCTGAAAGACGTGAGCGTGGAAAGCGGCGACGCCAAGGCCTCGCTGCTGCCGGACGCGGCGCTGTCCTACACCTATGAACTCAGCTTTCCGGTGATCGGCGAGCAATACTACGCCTTCGCCTTCAGCCGTGCCGGCTTCCGCGCCGAGATTGCCCCGGCCCGCACCTTTGGTTTCCTCAGTGAGCTGGAGGCCCTGAACAAGATGGACCTGGCCAAGGGCGCTTCCCTGCTCAACACTCTGGCGCTGGACGATAGCGGGGTGGTCAACCGCGACCGCCAGCGCTTTGCCGACGAGTTCGTGCGCCACAAGATCCTGGATGCCATCGGCGACATGGCGCTGGCCGGGGCGCCGCTGGTCGGGCGCTTCGAGGGCCGCAAGTCCGGCCATTCGACCAACAATGCCCTGCTGCGCAAGCTGTTCGCCGACCCAGCCAATTATGAACGGGTGGAACTTTAAACCTCCCCGGCGCGCGCGAAGCGCGCTTGCATGGGGGAGGTGCCTGTAGCTGGCCCTGGGGCCAGCGAAGGGCGGAGGGGCAGATAAGCAAACAGACACTTTCCTGAATCGGTACGGCCACGGTATATAGAGGCAAAGCGGCGCGTGCCCGTCCCCACGGCCATGTTAAGTTATTGATTTAACGTGGTTTTCGCGCCAAGGACCAAGACATGATGCCTGCCCGGTTGAAGACTTTCGCGCGTGCCGCCCTGCTGGGCGCCGCCCTGGCCATGCTGGCCGGCTGCTCGATCTTTGGCGGCAAGGACGACGAAACCAACAACGCCAACAAGGACGCCGCCAATTACCGCGAGCGCAGCGTCGAGCAGATCTATGCCGATGGCTGGCGCGCGATCGGGGCCGGCGCCTGGGACCTGTGCGCCGCCCAGTTCAACGAAGTGGACCGCCAGCATCCCTATTCGGTATGGGCGCGCCGCGCCATGCTGATCAGCGCTTTCTGCTCCTACCAGTCCAACAATTACACCGGCGCCATCGCCACCGCCGACCAGTATATCTCGCTGCATCCGGGCAGCAACGAAGTCGCCTATGCCTTCTATATCAAGGCAATTTCGCTCTATGAGCAGATCGTGGATATCGGCCGCGACCAGTCCAATACCGAAGGCGCGCTGGTGGCGTTGCAGGACGTGGTGCAGCGTTTCCCCGACACCGAATATGCCCGCGACGCCACCCTGAAGATCGACCTGACCAACGATCACCTGGCGGGCAAGGAAATGGCGGTGGGCCGCTATTACCTGTCGCGCGGCGATTATATCGGCGCCATCAACCGCTTCCGCACCGTGATCGACCAGTACCAGACCACGCCGCAGATCGCCGAGTCGCTGGAGCGCATCTGCGAGGCCTATTACAGCCTGGGGCTGGACAGCGAGGCGCAGACCGCCGCCGCCGTGCTGGGCAAGAATTATCCCGGCTCGGAATGGTACAAAGACGCCTACAACATCATCAAGGGGCGCAATTTGCGCCCCAGTGAAGACAAAGGCTCGTGGATCAGTAAGGCTTTCCGCCGGGTCCTCTGAACGATTCGAGGCGATTCGGAGGCGATCGGGAAATATGCTCGCGGCGCTGACTATCCGGGACATCGTGCTGATCGAGCAGGCGGCGCTGGAATTCGCGCCAGGCCTGAACGTGCTGACCGGCGAGACCGGGGCGGGTAAATCCATATTGCTGGACAGTCTGGGCCTGGCCGTCGGCGGACGCGGACGTGCCAGCGTGCGGGCCGGCGCCGCGCAGGGCTCCGCCACCGCCGTGTTCGAGCCGGAAAAAAACCATCCCGCCTTTGGCCTGCTGCGCGAGCAGGCGATGGAAACCGGCGGGGAGATCGTGCTGCGCCGGACCCTGGCCGCCGATGGCCGCAGCCGTGGTTTCATCAATGACGAAGCGGTGGGCGTGGGGCTGCTGAAGGACCTGGGCAGCCTGCTGCTGGAAGTGCATGGCCAGCAGGATGACCGGGGCCTGTTCGATACCGCCACCCATCGCGCTTTGCTGGACGGCTTTGGCGGACTGAACGGCGATGCGCAAACCGTGGCGGCGTTGTTCGGGGAATGGTCGGCTGCGCGCACCGCGCTGGACGCGTTGAAGGCGCTTGCTGAGCGCGCCCAGGCGGAAGCCGATTTCGTCCGCGCCGCGGCGAGCGAATTGTCGGACTTCGATCCGCAGACAGGAGAAGAAGAAAGCCTGGCAAGCGAGCGCGCCCTGATGATGAACGCGGCGCGGATCGTGGAGGAAGTGTCGTCGGCGCTGGAGTCGCTTTCGGGTGATCGCGGAGCACAGACGGGCCTGGCCCAGGCGTTAAAGAAGCTCAGCCGCATGAACGAGGAAGCGCGCAAGATCGCCGCCCCCGCCGAAACGGCGCTGGAACAGGCCTATGCCCTGGCCGAGGAAGCGCGGCGGGAACTGGATTCGCTGCTGTCGCGGCTGGACAGTGACACCGGCGTGCTCGAGAAAAAGGAAGAAAGGCTGTTCGCGCTGCGGGCGCTGGCGCGCAAATATGGCATGACGCCGGATCAGCTGCCGGCCCTGCGCGACGAGTATGCCGCCAAGCAGGACGCGCTCAGCGCCGGCGGCGGCCAGATGAAACAAGCGGACGCCAAGGTTGCTGCCACGCGCGACGCTTACCTGACGGCGGCGCGCAAATTGTCCAAATCGCGCGAAGGCGCCGTAAAGAAGCTGGAAGCCGCCGTCGCCGCCGAGCTGATGCCGCTGAAACTGGGCCATGCCAGGTTCCGCGTAGCGCTGGAAAAGCTGGATGACGACAAGGGGCTTACCACGGGGCTGGAGAAGATCGCTTTCGAAGTCGCCACCGTGGAAGGCGCCGCCTTCGGCAGCCTGACCAAGATCGCCTCGGGCGGCGAACTGGCGCGGTTCTCGCTCGCCCTGAAAGTGGCGCTGTCGCAGGTTTCATCTCCCGCCGCCATGGTGTTCGACGAAGTGGACCGCGGCGTCGGGGGCGCGGTGGCCGATGCGGTGGGCGAACGGCTGCAGCGGCTGGCCGAAACCACCCAGGTCCTGCTGGTTACCCATTCGCCGCAGGTGGCGGCCCGCGCCGCGCGGCACTTCCGCATTTCCCGCGCCAAGGACAAGACCAAGATCGAACTCCTGAACGATGATGAGCGGCTGGAAGAGATCGCCCGCATGCTGTCGGGCGCCAATGTCACCGCCGAGGCCCGCGCCGCCGCCAAGCGGCTGATGGCGGAAGCGGCGACACCATTAAAAAAAGCACGCAAGCGTGCTTAAATCGGCCGACAAGCTGACTTCTGCCGAGGCTGAAAAAGAACTCGATCGTCTGGCGAAAGAAATCGCCCGCCATGATCGCGCCTATCACGGTGCGGACGCACCGGAAATCAGCGACGCCGACTATGATGCCCTGCGCCGCCGCAACAACGAGATCGAGGCGCGTTTTCCACTGCTGGTGCGACCCGACAGCCCCAGCCATCGGATCGGCGCCAAGGCTTCCGAGAAATTCGCCAAGGTCACGCACCGGGTGCCGATGCTGTCGCTGGACAATGCCTTCAGCGACGAGGATGTGGCCGATTTCCTGGGCCGGGTGCGCCGATTCCTGGGCCTGAAGGAAGACGAAGACATTCCGGTGACTGCCGAACCCAAGATCGACGGGCTCTCAGCCTCCCTGCGCTATGAAAAGGGTGTGCTGGTGCAGGGCGCCACCCGCGGCGACGGCCAGGAAGGCGAAGACATCACCGCCAATCTGCGCACCATCTCCGACATTCCGTTGCGGCTGAAAGGCAAGCCGCCGGCCGTGCTGGAAGTGCGCGGCGAGGTCTATATGACCCACAAGGCGTTCGAAGCCCTGAACAAGCGGCAGGAAAAAGACGGCAAGCCGACCTATGCCAATCCGCGCAACAGCGCCGCAGGTTCGGTGCGCCAGCTCGATCCGTCCATCACCGCTGCCCGCGCGCTGAATTTCTTTGCCTATACCTGGGGCGAAATCAGCGAGATGCCTGCCAAGACCCAGAGCGGCATGCTGGAAAAATTCGAAAGCTATGGCTTCATCGTCAATCCGCTGGTGCGGCGCTGCGAGACGCTGAAAGAGATTTTGAAATTCTACCGCGACATCGAAAGCAAGCGCGCGCGGCTGGGCTATGACATTGACGGGGTGGTCTACAAGGTTGACCGGCTGGATCTGCAGGAGCGGCTGGGTTTTGTCAGCCGCAGCCCGCGCTGGGCCACCGCCCACAAGTTCCCCGCCGAACAGGCCGAAACGGTGCTGGAAGACATCGAGATCCAGGTCGGCCGCACCGGCAAGCTGGCGCCGGTGGCGCGACTGAAGCCCGTCACGGTAGGCGGGGTGGTGGTGCAGAACGCGACTTTGCACAACGAAGACGAGATCGGGCGGCTGGATGCCCGCATCGGCGACACGGTGGTGATCCAGCGCGCCGGTGACGTGATCCCGCAGATTTTGCGCATCATCCCGGAAAAGCGGCCCAAAAATGCCAAGCCCTACGAATTCCCGGACAAGTGCCCGGTTTGCGGCAGCCATGCCGTGCGCGAGGTGGATGAAAAGACCGGCAAGATGGACGTGGACCGGCGCTGCACCGGCGGGTTGGTGTGCGATGCCCAGACGGTGGAGCGGCTGAAATACTTCGTCGGCCGCGACCAGTTCGACATCGAAGGCCTGGGCGGCACCCTGATTGAGCTGTTCCATAACAGGGGATTGCTGAAAGAACCGGCCGATATATTTGCCCTGACGCAAAAGCCCGAAAAAGTCGCCAAGGTGCTGGCGGAACATCGCGCTGCCCTGTCGGAAGAGCGCCGCACCGCCGAAGGCAAAGATGCGGTCAAAACCAAGGCCAAAAAGAAGGACGAGGGCGAGGGCAAGCAGGTCGAAAACCTGATGGCGGCGATCGAGCGCCGCCGCACGATTGGCCTGGACAGGCTGATCAACGCCCTGGGCATCCGCCATGTCGGCGAAACCACCGCGCGGCTGCTGGCGCGGCGTTTCCTGACCCTGGATGCTTTCCTGAAAGGCATGACCGCGTCGGATGCGCTGGAGGAACTGCAGCATATCGAAGGCATCGGCGGGGTGGTGGCCGAAGCCATCCATGACTTTTTCGATGAGCCGCACAACGTGAAAGCGCTGGGGCGGCTTCTGGAATGGCTGACGGTGATGGACATGGCGGCGCCCGCCAAATCCTCGCCGGTGTCGGGCAAGACGGTGGTGTTCACCGGGACGTTGGAAAAGATGACCCGCCAGGAAGCCAAGGCGCGGGCGGAAAGCCTGGGCGCGAAAGTGTCCGGCTCGGTCTCGGCCAAGACCGACATCTTGGTGGCGGGCCCGGGCGCGGGCTCCAAGCTGAAAGAGGCGCAGAAGCACAATGTCCAGGTGATGGACGAAGACGGCTGGCTGAAGCTGATCGCCGGCTAGGCTTCAACCGGCGTGTCGCGCCACGCGCACCACATCCAGCCGCAGCATCTGTCCGGCCTGCGGCGCATCACTCACGCCTTCCAGTACTTGCTGGCGGTCAGGTTTCCCCTTGGCGCCATTGTCGATCTCCCGGTCATTGGCGTCGATGGTGCGCACCTGTACCAGGGCGCCCGCCGCCACCGGAATGGTGACCTGGAAATCCTCTTTGTAGATGGTGTGGGAGGTGCGGGGATAATTGTTCAGGGTGTAGACCGCTTTCGGCTTCGACACCTCGATCTGCCATTGCGAATAATCGGGGGAGCGGCCTTCGCCGCCGATCACGAACCAGGGCGCGGCCGGGTCGGGCACGACGGCGCCCTCTATCCGCGTCGGCTCCAACAGGCCGCGGACCCGCAATGTCACGTCCTGGACGGTTCCGGGACGTCCACCGAAGGTGAAGCTTTTCTCATGCAAGCGGTCATGCAGGCAGGTGTCGGGCTGCTGCGTATTTTCACCGATACATTGGTCATGGATAAACAAGCCCCGAAAACCGGCGGCGGCATCGCTCTGGGCCAGTGCGGCGCCTGCTGTCAGGAGCAGCAGCCCGGCGATGACGTGAAGTCGCATCATGTTTTGCCCCTGTTTTTGACGCTGTCTTGCGTGCCCTAAATCGACCTTGTCGCCCGGTCCAGCCAGGTGCGGGTCTCTTCATCCACCAGCGGCCCGATCGTGTCGCGCACGCGCGCGTGATAGAGGTTCAGCCAGCCGCGCTCGGCATCGGTCAGCAGCGCGGCTTCCACCAGATTGAGGTCGATCGGCACCAGGGTGATGGTTTCGAAGCCCATCATCTTGCGCTCGCCGCCCAGGTCTTCCGGTTGCGTGACGACGACAAGATTCTCGATACGGATGCCGAAGGCGCCGGTCTTGTAGAAGCCCGGCTCGTTGGAACAGACCATGCCGGGCTTCAAGGCTTGCATCACCGGCTTCTTGGAGATGTTCTGCGGTCCTTCATGCACCGACAGGTAGGAGCCCACGCCATGGCCGGTGCCATGGTCGTAATCCAGGCCGGCTTCCCACAATGGGCGGCGGGCAAAGGAATCCAGCTGCATGCCGATGGTGCCGTCGGGGAAGCGCGCGGTGGCCAGCGCGATATGGCCTTTGAGCACGCGGGTGAAACGGTCGCGCATCTCGGCGGAGGATTGCCCCACCATGATGGTGCGGGTGACGTCGGTGGTGCCGTCGGGATATTGCGCGCCGCTGTCCAGCAGGAACATCTCGCCGGAATTGATGGTGCGGTTGGTGGAGCGCGTCACCCGGTAATGCACGATGGCGCCATTGCTGCCGGCGCCGGAAATGGTGTCGAACGAAACGTCGCTCAACACACCGGTGGCGCGGCGGAAGCCTTCCAGGGTCTCGGCGGCGTCGATCTCGGTCAGCGCGCCGCCCGCGGCATTGGTGTCGAACCAGGCCAGATAGCGCGCCAGCGCGGCGCCGTCGCGGATATGGGCCTTGCGCATGCCCTCGACTTCCAGCGGGTTCTTGCAGGCCTTGGGCAGCTGGCAGGGATCGGCGCCCTGGCGGATTTTTGCGCCCGCCTTGTTCAGCCGGTCGAAAATGGCGGCGGCCGCGGTGGATGGGTCCACCAGCACGCTTTTTCCCTTCATCGCATCCAGCGCGGCGGCGAAGGCGCCGGGTTCATGCACCTGTACGGCATTGCCCAGATGCGCCAGCAATTCGGGTGAACGTTTGGCGGGGTCCAGGAACAGGTCGGCGCCGCCGTCTTCATGCAGGATGGCGAAGGCCAGAGTGAAAGGTGTGTGCGGCACATCGCTGCCGCGAATGTTCAAAAGCCAGCAGACGGAATCGGCGAGGGTGATCACCGCGGCATCGGCGCCGGCTTTCTTCAACCCGTCACCCAGGCGCAGCCGTTTGGCATCGCTCTGTTCGCCGGCAAGATTGTGTGCATGCGGCCTGGCCGGGCTGACGGGCGGAGCAGGCTGGTCGCTCCACACCGCGTCGATGGGATTGGTCTCCACCGCCACCAATGTGCCGCCGGCTTTGTCGACGGCAGCCTTCAGATGCATCACGGCATGCTGGGTGTGCAGCCAGGGGTCGTAACCCAGCTTGGCGCCCCCCTTTTCTTTCATGGGAGGCAGATTGTCGGGAATCCAGCCTTGCGGGCCTTCCGCCACCAGGTCGCGCGGCTCGAACAGCTTGGTGTCGGTCTGGTTGCGGACTTGCAAGGTGTAGCGGCCATCGACGAATACCGCCGCCTTGTCTTTCAGCACCACGGCCGCGCCGGCTGAGCCGGTGAAGGATGTCAGCCAGGCCAGCCGCTCGGCATAGGCGGGCAGGTACTCGCCCATATGCTGGTCACTGTGCGGCACGACAAAGCCGTCCAGCCCGCGTTTGGCCAATTCGGCGCGCAGGGCGGCAAGCCGCGGCGCACAGGTCGCGGGATCGGAAGTGTCGTCATAGGTCTGGAAGGGCTTGTCCATGCCCAAAGCCTAGCGCGCGGGCTTTTCCAAAACCAGCGCGCTCCACGGCCCGTCGCGGCGGCGGCCGATGAACCGCAGGTCACGATAAAAGCTGGCGACCAGCGCTTCCTGGTTCCGCAGCAGGCCCGACAGGACCAGCATTGCGCCGGGGGCCAGCGCCTTGATGATGGACGGCGCCAGCTGGGTCAGCGGCCCGGCCAGGATGTTGGCGATCAGCAGGTCATACGGCGCGCCGCCCGCCAGGATGGGATTGGTCAGTCCGTCGGCGGTGACGGCGCGGACCAGCGGACCCACGCCATTGGCGCGGGCATTGTCGCGCGTCACTTCGACGGCGACGGGATCGATGTCGGAAGCCAGAACGGGCCGCTTCCACAGCTTGGCCGCGCCGATGGCCAGCAAGCCGGTGCCGCAGCCCAGGTCCAGCACATTGCGGAAGGCGCGCTTGTTGGCCAGGTCGCTCAATACCGCCAGGCACAGCGCCGTGGTTTCGTGATGGCCGGTGCCGAAGGCCAGTCCCGCCTCGATCTTCATGGGGATAACGCCATGCGGCACGGTGCCGGCGTCATGCGCGCCATAGACGAAGAAACGCCCGGCCCGCACCGGCGGCAGGCCTTCCTGGCTGAGCTTGATCCAGTCCTGGTCGGGCAGAGGCGCGACGGTGATGGTCATGCCGGTGATGCGCGACAGATAGGCGGCGTCCGGCGCGTCGGTGTACAGCGCCTCGACCACCGCGCCGTCGGCAAAGGGTTCTTCCACGATCAGCACGGCCTGGGCGCTGCCGTCCAGCTCCAGCGCGGCGGCGGTGTCGGCGGCCTGCGTCTTGGTGAGCGCGACCGAGGCTTTCCACAAGGGCGGTGAGGGCATAGGCTTACCCGTAAATGCCGGGGCGGTATGCCGCGACGGCGGATGCCGGTCAACCGGCGCCCTGAAAGCCTATAGAGGGAGATGTCATGAAAACCGTACTTGTTGCCGCCTTGCTGGCGTTTGCGCTTCCGGCCATGGCGCAGGAGAAAGCCCCGCCCAAACTGTTCGCAAACGCCGCCGAGGTGGACGCCGCCCTGGCCAAGGTCCGGGCCGAGAAAAAGCCGGGCAACAATGTCGTGGTTCTGGTGTCGGTAGGCCCCTATCCGACGCAGCTGGAATACCGCATCCCCGGATCGCCTCCCAGCGCCAGCGTGCACAAGGCCCAGGCCGAGTTCATCTATATCGTGGCGGGCGGCTGCACCCTGATCACCGGCGGTACCCTGACGGAGCCGAAGGACAATGGCGCCAACATGGGCGGCACCGGCATCACCGGCGGTTCGTCCCGCAAGGTGGCCAAGGGCGATTACATCATGGTGCCGCCCAACACGCCGCACCAATATGCCGATGTGCAGGGCGAGCTGGCGATGGTGACGTTGCACATGCCGATGCAGCCGACTCCCTAAATGTCATGGCCCGCCGGAGTGCGGGCCACCCTGGTGAAGCCGTCACGGTGTCAAAGGCTTATTATGTCTATCTCTTGGCGAGCCCGCGTAATGGAACGCTTTATATCGGCGTGACCAATGCTCTGGTTCGCCGTGCATGGGAGCATCGTG
>CANBZE010000036.1 GCA_947373775.1 Alphaproteobacteria bacterium | reverse complement strand
CGGGGGGCTGCTCGCTGCCCGTGCCGTATCGGCCCAGACCACTGGCCCGGCCTTTGCCGGGGCGCCGAAAATGGAGCCGCAGGCCCAACTGGCTCAGCAGCAGCAATTTCGCATCGGCTATACCACCAACACCCGCGGCGGCTGGGAAGGCAGTCCCTTTGTCGGCATCACCGAAGGGCGCGAAGTCGGCTTCCGCTATTTCGAAATCTTCGGCTCGTCTTTCTGCGCCACCAAGGACGGCTATGAGCCGGCGCCGCACGACACCCAGGCGATGAATGCCTGGCCGGGCGGCTATAGCTGGAAATATCCCACGGCCGCCAAGGTCAAGCGCGAAGTCTATTATCCCGACCGCTGGGAAGCCCTGCAGCACCGCATGTACGAGATCGGGGCGCAGTTCACCGCCATTACCGGCGGCGCGGCCGGCGGCAGCGTGGCGTTCCACGATCCGGCCCAGCGCAAAGCGGTGATCGACAATCACTTCAACATGACGCGTTTCTCGCGCCGCTTCGGCTGCGACCACCAGAAGACCAACACCGGCCCGCGCAAGCAGCCGGCCGGCACGCCGCTGGAAGACCTGAAAGAGATCGCCAAGACCTGCGATCTGCTGGGCCAGCGCATCCGCGAGGAACTGGGCATGAAGTTCGGCGTCCATGCGCATCTGGGCAGCCAGATCCAGAACGAAAAAGAGACCATGTATGTGATGGAAAACACCAGGCCGGAAAATGTCGGCCTGGTGCTGGATACCGGCCATATCACCATGGCGGGGATGGACCCGGTGGCGCTGGCCAAGAAGCTGGGCCATCGCGTCATCGAGTATCACTTCAAGGACACCGCCAAGGCGGATCGTGGCGGCACCAAGAACGTGCCCCTGCCGACCCGCGACATGATGAACGATCCTTATTTCTACCCGATGGGCGAGGGCGGCGTGGACTTCCCCGCCATCGTGTCTTATCTGAAATCCATCAACTGGCGCGGCCATCTCAATGTCGAGCTGGACACCTCGCCCTGGCGCACGCCCAAGGACAGCGCGCGCATCACTGCCAACTATATCCGCAACACCCTGAAGATCGAGCTGTAAGCCAACATGACGAACACCGCTTTCCCTTTACCTGAAGACTTCATGCCGAAGGATTGGCGCGACGCCGTATTGGTGGGCCGCATCGATATGGGCGAGGGGCCCACGCCGGTTGTGGTGAAAGAAGGGCGGGTGTTCGATGTGTCGGCCACCGCGCCCACCGTTTCTCTGCTGCTGGAAAAGTGGAATGGCGTTCCGTCGGGCAAGGACCTGGGCGACATCAACGACCTGGGCCTGGCCACGGCCTGGTCGGGTGAGAAGTCCAAAGCCAAGCTGCTGGCGCCGGTGGACCTGCAATGCGTCAAGGCTGCCGGTGTGACCTTTGCCGTCTCCGCCATGGAGCGGGTGATCGAGGAGCGCGCCAAGGGCGATCCCGGCAAGGCGCAGGCGATCCGCGAGGAACTGGCGGCGCGCATCGGCACCGATATCCGCAAAGTGGTGCCGGGGTCCCCCGAAGCCGCCAAGCTGAAAACCGCACTGATCGCCGACGGACTGTGGTCGCAATATCTGGAAGTGGCGATCGGTCCCGACGCCGAAGTCTTCACCAAGGCGCCGCCGCTGTCGTCGGTCGGCTGGGGCGATTATGTCGGCATCCGCACCCAATCCACCTGGAACAATCCGGAGCCGGAAATCGTGGTGGTGGTGGACCGCGCCGGCAAGACCATCGGCGCCACCCTGGGCAATGACGTGAACCTGCGCGACTATGAAGGCCGGAGTGCGCTGCTGCTGGGCAAGGCCAAGGATAACAATGCCGCTTCGGCGCTGGGCCCCTTCATCCGCATGTTCGACGACAAGTTTGGAATCGATGACGTGCGTCAGGCGGTGGTCGAGCTGGAAATCGTCGGCACCGACAATTATCGTCTCGAAGGCCGCTCCACCATGACCGAGATCAGCCGCGATCCGCTGGAACTGGTGAAGCAGACCATCAGCGAGCACCAGTATCCCGACGGTTTTGTCCTTTTCCTGGGCACCCTGTTCGCGCCCACCCAGGACCGCGACGTCAAGGGTTCCGGCTTCACCCACAAGGACGGTGACGTGGTGCGGATTTCGACCCCCAAGCTGGGCGTGCTGGAAAACCGGGTGACGACCTGCAAGCAGGCGCCGCCCTGGACCTTCGGCATTTCCGACCTGATGAAAAACCTCATGAAACGTGGGCTTTTGGGCGCCTGACCGCCCTGCGGCCTATGCCCCCACGGCACCACTGGGATGCAGTTCCGGGGTTGGATTAGTGCGCCCAACCCCTTAAATACCCCCAGCGCTTTTTTCCAATTTTCCAGGAGATACTTGATGACCCAGACCCTGACCCATTTCATCGGCGGCAAGCAGATTTCCGCTCCTGGGGCGCTGGAAAGCACCAATCCCTCCAACACCAACGAGATTATCGCCAAGTTCCCTGACGGCAGCGTTGAAGATGTGAATGATGCAGTCGCTGCCGCCCGCAGCGCCTTCCCCGGCTGGTCGGGTTCGACCCCGGAAGTGCGCGCGGACCTTTTGGACAAGGTCGGCAGCATGATCATCGAGCGCAAGGATGTGCTGGGCAAGCTGCTGGCCACCGAGGAAGGCAAGACCCTTCCGGAAGCCACCGGCGAAACTGTGCGCGCCGGCCGCATCTTCAAATACATGGCCGGCGAGGCGCTGCGCCGCCACGGCCAGAACCTGGACTCGGTGCGCCCCGGCGTGGAGATCCAGACCTATCGCGAGGCGGTCGGCGTCTATGGCGTGATCACCCCGTGGAATTTCCCCATCGCCATTCCCGCCTGGAAGATTGCCCCGGCGCTGGCCTTCGGCAATACGGTTGTCCTGAAGTCCGCCAATCCGACGCCGGCGGTGGCGCATGCGCTGGTGTCGATCATCCATGAAGCCGGCGCGCCGGCCGGTATCGTCAACATGGTTTTGGGCCGCGGCATCATCGGCGATGCCCTGTCCAAGCATCCGGACGTCAATGGCGTGTCCTTCACGGGCTCGCAGACCGTGGGCGCCAAGGTCGCCAATGCCGCGCTGTCGCACTTTGCCCGCGTGCAGATGGAAATGGGCGGCAAGAACCCGCTGGTGGTGCTGGACGATGCGGAACTGGACCGCGCCATCCAGATTGCGGTGGACGGCGGCTATTTCGCCACCGGCCAGCGCTGCACCGCTTCCAGCCGCGTCTTCGTGCAGGCCGGCATCTATGACAAGTTCGTCGAAGGCGTTGCCGCCCGCGCCAAGGCGCTGAAGGTCGGCAATGCGATGGATGCCGCCACCCAGATGGGTCCGGCCGTCACCGACGTTCAGCTTCAGGGCAACCTGAAGTACGTCGACATCGCCATTAAGGAAGGCGGCCGCCTGCTGGCCGGCGGTTCTGATCCGCTGAAGCTGGACACGCCCGGCCATTACATGAGCCCGACCCTGATCGTGGACACCAAGATCGGCGATACCATCAACCAGGAAGAAGTGTTCGGCCCGGTTGTGTCGGTGGTGAAGATCAAGGATTACGAAGAGGGCCTGGCCCATTCCAACAGCGGCAATTTCGGCCTGTCGGCCGGTATCGTCACCACCAGCCTGAAGCATGCGCGTCACTATCAGCGCAACGTCAAGGCCGGCATGGTGATGATCAACCTGCCGACCGCCGGCGTGGATTACCACGTGCCGTTCGGCGGTTCGCGCGGTTCGTCCTATGGCGCCCGCGAGCAGGGCTTTGCCGCGGTGGACTTCTTCACCCAGATCAAGACCGCCTACTCGCTGTCGTAAGCGAAAATACAGGCTTTAAAGGACAGGGGCGGCTGCGAAGCCGCCCTTTTCTTTTGCAGTGCACTCCCGCTAAGCTTGCCGCAATCATAAAACGGGGTGGGACGATGCGCGCTTTCCTTCTGGCCACGGCTTTAATTCTCACGCCCATCGCGGCGTTCGCTGATCTCGCCATTTCGGGGCAGGACGGCAAGCAGGTGCGCGCCGGCGACGGCATCCCCATGGCCCCGACCCCCGACAGCGTGGCGGCGATCGAATTCTCCAGCACCAAGGCGCCCAAGGTCATCGGCTTGCTGGAAGTCTGCTCCACCCAGATGGGCCCGCCCAGCGCCATCGCCGTGGCGCCCGATTACAGCTTTGCGCTGGCGACCTGCCCGCAGAAAATAGGTCCGGACAACAAAAACTCGCCGCAGAATACCGTCTCGGTGATCGGCCTGGACGATCCCACCCATCCCAAGCTGTTACAGACGGTGCAGGCGGGCATGGGCGCGACCGGCATCTATCTGGACAAGAAGCTGCGTTTTGCGCTGGTCACCGGCACCGGCGACGACACCATCACCATGTTCACCATCAAGGATCGCAGCCTGACCCAGACGTCTCAGGTCAAGCTGGAAGCCAAGGCCGAGCCGCGCGACGTGATCATCGCGCCGGGCGGCAAGATCGCCTATGCCCTGCGCTTCGGCGATGCCAAGGTGACCAAGCTGGCGATCAAGGGCGACCAGATCAGCCGCGTCACCGATTTCACGGTGGGCGCGAATCCGGACGGCGGCAGCCTGACCCATGACGGGCGCTATCTGATCGTCAACAATTTCGGCGGCTATACCACCACGGCCAAGGGCAGCGCCGCCACCACGGTTACCGACACGCGCGACGGCAAGGTGACGTATGCGGTGGAAGTCGGCGCGCTGCCCGAAGCGGTGGTGCTGTCGCCGGACGGCAAGTATGTCGCGCTGGTGATCGGCAACGGCTCGGCCACCGTGAAGACCGCCGCCAACTACAACAGCGTGTTCGGCAAGCTCAGCCTGTTCAAGGTGGGTGCGGGCAAGCTCGACCATATCGCCGATGCCCAGCTGGGCCATGCCTGCCAGGGCGCGGTGTGGAGCGATGACCAGAAGCGCCTGCTGGTGCAATGCTCGGTCGAACGGGACATAAGAGTGTTTGATTTCGACGGCAAGACGCTGACGGAACGTCCGGAAGCGGCGCTGCAGATGGTGTCGCGTCCCGGCGCCATGGTTACGAACCGCACCCGCTAGATTTCCCTTGATAAGCGGGTCGCCGCACCGCACATAGCGGCGCATGACGCCGCTTTTGCACCTGAAAGACATCACCGTCGAATTTGGCGGCCAGCGCCTGCTGGATGGCGCCGAACTCAGCGTCGGGGCGGGCGACCGGCTGTGCCTGGTGGGGCGCAACGGCTCGGGCAAGTCCACTCTGCTCAAGATCGCGGCCGGGCTGATGGAAGCCGATGGCGGCACCGTGTTCATCCAGCCCGGCGCCACGGTGCGCTACTTGGCGCAGGAGCCGGACATGAGCGGCTATGCCACCACCCGAGACTATGTCGAGGCAGGGCTCAACCCGCACGAAGATCCCAACCGCGCCTTTTACCTGCTGGGTAACCTGGGCCTGAGCGGTGATGAAAGCCCCGCCACCCTGTCGGGCGGCGAAGCGCGCCGCGCCGCGCTGGCGCGGGCGCTGGCGCCGCGTCCCGACATATTGCTGCTGGACGAGCCGACCAATCATCTGGACGTCAATGCTATTGAATGGCTGGAAGGCGAGATCAAATCCAGCCGCTGCGCCCTGGTGCTGATCAGCCATGATCGGCGATTCCTGGAAAATCTTTCGCGGGTCACCGTGTGGCTGGACCGCGGCAAGACGCACCGGCTTGAAAAAAGCTTTGCCTCCTTCGAGGCCTGGCGTGACGAGATTCTGGAGAAGGAAGAGACCGAGCGCCACAAGCTGGAACGCCGCATCGCCGCCGAGGAAGACTGGGTGCGTTATGGCGTGACCGGCCGGCGCAAGCGCAATGTCGGGCGGCTGGCCCGGCTGCGCGGCATGCGTACGCAGCGGCGCGAACAGATCGGGCAGCTTGGCACGGTGAAGATGGAAGCCGCCGAAGGCGCCGGCAGCGGCACCAAGGTGGTTGATGCCAAGGGCGTGTCTTTTTCTTACGGCGACCGCGAAATTGTGCGCGATTTCAGCATGCGCATTCATCGCGGCGACCGTATCGCCCTGGTCGGGCCCAATGGCGTGGGCAAGACCACCTTGCTCAAGCTGCTGATCGGCCAGCTCACGGCGCAGAAGGGCAACGTCAAGCAGGGGCAGGGTCTGTTGATGGCGCAGCTGGACCAAAGCCGCGCCGCGCTCAATCCCGAACAGTCGCTGGCCGCCGCCGTCACCGACGGCAGCGGCGACACGGTGACGGTGGCCGGCAAGCCGCGCCATGTGATGAATTACCTGCAGGACTTTCTGTTCACGCCGCAGCAGGCGCGCACCCCGGTGAAAGTGTTGTCGGGCGGCGAACGCGCGCGGCTGTTGTTGGCCAAGCTGTTCGCCACCCCGTCCAACTTCCTGGTGCTGGACGAACCCACCAACGACCTAGACCTGGAAACGCTGGACCTGCTGGAAGAGGTGATCGCCGATTATCCGGGCACCGCCCTGCTGGTCAGCCATGACCGCGACTTCCTGGACCGGGTGGCCACCAGCATCGTGCTGGCCGAAGGCGACGGCACCTTCAGCGAATATGCCGGCGGTTATGCCGACATGCTGGCGCAGCGGGGCAACAAGGTTCCCGAGCGCGGAGAGATCAAAAAAGCGCCAAAAGCGGCCCTGTCAAAAACGGTGCGCGTGAACGCGCCCAAGATGAATTTCGCCGATGCGCATGCCCTCAAGACCCTGCCGGCCAAGATCGCGGCGGCGGAAATTGCGATGGCGGAACTGGAAAAAAGCCTCGCCGACAGCACGCTTTATGCCCGCGACCCGGCCAGTTTCGCCAGGTTGTCGGACGAGCTGGCGGGCCTGCGCGTCGCCAAGGATGCCGACGAGGAACGCTGGCTGGCGCTGGAAATGGAACGCGAAGCGCTGGAACAGGAGTGAACCTGCCGCGTTAAGACCCGTGAAGTCGCAAGGTTTTCACGGGGTAAAGTTCCATGAAGCGCGCAACTGTAGCCGGATTTGCCGCAGGCGCCGCCATGATGATCGGCGGGGCGCTGGGCGCAGTTTCCCACTCCGACGTGAAAGCCACCCCGGAGATCAACTCCGAGATCATGAACCCGATGATCGGTGGTCAGGCCATGCTGCCCGACCGCGACATCATGGAGAACATGGCCGCCTCGCCCATGCATTCCACCCTGGCGGCGGCGTTGAAGGATTCCGGCGTGGCAGCGGCCTTGAAGACCAATGGCCAGTTCACGGTTTTCGCGCCCATCAATGCCGCGATGGCGCAAGGCACCCAGAACAAATCCACTCTGGCGCGGCGCATGAGCTACCTGATCGTGCCGGGCAAGTATGATTCCCAGGCGCTGCTGCGGTTGATCGATGAAGCGGGCGGCGATGCCCGCATGCGCACCGCCGAAGGTGGCGTCCTGGTGGCGCGGATGAACGGGCCGACCAACATCGTGGTGATGGACGAGAAAGGCAATACCGCCGACATCGCCATCTATGATGTGCGCGACAAGAACGGCATCATCCATGTCGTGGACCGCGCGCTGGAGCCCAGCGGCATCGCCCGCCAAGTAGCCTCAAATTAAGTTCGCTGCCAACTAGTTGCCTGCGTATTTGGCCAGGTAATCGGCCACGGCCTGCGGCGTCATGCTGCGCGCTTCCGACAACACGAACACGTCATTCTGGTTCAGCTGCTTGCCGTCCGGCGTGGCGATGATGATGGTCGGCACGCCCGTCAGCCGTTTGGTCAAGCCGAAGCGGGCCGGGACCTGAAGATTGCGGTCGAAACGGCCGACATCCACCGCCACCCATTCGTAATGCGCGGCCACGAACTTCTTGACCATGGGCTGCTCGACGAAATTGGCCAGCACCACGCAATCCACGCACCAGTTGCCGCCCAGGTCGATCAGCACCCGCTTGTGGAATTTCTTCGCCCGGTCAAAGGCGGCTGCCACCGCCGCATCGGCCTTGGCATGTTCGTTATAAGGCTGCATCAGCACCACGGGCAGCTGTTCCATGGTGCCAATCGGTGATTTCAGCGTGGCTGCCGAGGCGGGCGCGGCGAGCAGTAGTGCGACGACAATCAGTTTCTTCATGCCGCCGGCGCGAGCAGTCCGCGCCCCTCCAGCAAAGCGTCGACATGGGGATCGCGGCCTCGGAAATCCCGATAGGCCTGGGCGAAATCGCGGGTGCCGCCGGCCGAATAGATGAACTTGTACAGACGCTGGGCGGTCGCCGGATCGAAGGGATCGCGCTTTTCCTGGAAGGCCTTGAAGCCATCGGCATCCAGCACTTCGGACCACAGATACGCGTAATAGCCTGCGGAATAACCGTCGCCGCCGAACACATGGGTGAAATGGGGCGCGGCATGGCGCGGGCCGATTTCCGCCGGCATGCCGATGCGCGCCAATGTATCAGCCTGCGCCTGCATCGGATCACTGCCCGGCGGCAGGGTGTGAAAGTCCATGTCGATCAGGGCGGATGCCAGGAATTCCACGGTGGCGAAGCCCTGGCCGTAATTGCGCGCCGCCAGCAGCTTGTCCAGCAGCGGTTTGGGAATCGGCTCGCCGGTCTGGTGATGGCGGGCAAAGCGGGTCAATACTTCGGGTTCTTCCAGCCAATGCTCGAACAGCTGCGACGGCAGCTCCACGAAATCGCGCGCCACATTGGTGCCCGACAGGCGGGGGAAGCGCACCTGGCTGAGAAGGCCGTGCAGGGCATGGCCCATTTCATGGAACAGGGTCACCGCTTCGTCGAAGGACAACAGGCACGGCTCGCTTTTGCTGAAGTTGGAATTGTTGGTAACGATGGGGATGATGTCGCCATTCAGCTTCTGCTGATCGCGAAAGCTGGACATCCAGGCGCCGCTCTGCTTGCCGGGGCGGGCGAAGTAGTCGCCATAGAACAGGCCGATCACCGCGTCGTCCTTGACCACGTCCCACACCCGCACATCGGGATGGTAGACCGGCATGTCGCTGCGCTCGCGGAACGACAGGCCGAACAGCTTGCTGGCGGTGAAGAAGGCCGCTTCGATCAGGTTGGACAGCTGGAAATAGGGCTTCAGCTGGGCTTCGTCGAAATCATATTTTTCCTGGCGCAGCTTTTCGGCGTAATAGCGCCAATCCCAGGGCGCCAGCGGGAAGTTGCTGCCTTCGCGCGTGATCAGCGCCTGCAGGTCGTCGCGCTCTTCCAGGGCGCGCAGCCTTGCCGGCGCCCAGACTTCTTCCAAAAGGGCACGGGCCTTGGCCGGCGTGCCCGCCATGGAATCGGCCAGCTTGAAGGCAGCGAAACTTTCATAGCCCAGCAGGGTGGCGCGTTCCGCGCGCAGGGCCAGCATCTCTTCGATGACGGCAATGTTGTTGCGGGCATTGTCGTTGCCGCCGCGCGCGGTCCAGGCGCGGTATAGCTGCTCGCGCAGGCCCCGGTCGTCGGCATATTGCAAAAAAGGTTCGACGCTGGAGCGCGACAGGGTAACGGCGAAGGGCGCATCAAGCTTCAGCGCTTTTGCTTTCGCTGCGGCGGCATCCCGCGCCGAAGCGGGAATGCCGGCCATCTGCGTTTCGGTCAACGGCAGTGCCCAGTCTTCCTCGTCGCCCAGCACATTCTGGCTGAACTGGGTGCCCAGTACCGCCAGCCGCTGGGCGATGGCCGCCAGCCGGTCGCGATTGCCACCCTTGAGTTGCGCGCCCGATCGCACGAAATCCAGATGATAGCGTTCCAGGACCCGAAGCGATTCCGCATCCAGTCCCAACGTGTCGCGCTGGCGGTAAACTTCGTCCAGTCGCGCGAACAGCACGGGATGCATGGAGATGGCGCTCCAATGCGCCGACAGGCGCGGCGCCAGTTCCATCTCGATCGCCTGCAGCGCCTCGTTGGTCGCCGCTGAGGTGAGATTGTAGAAGACGCCTTCCACCCGTGTCAGCAGCCGGCCGCTTTTTTCCACCGCCAGCACGACATTGTCGAAGGTGGGCGGGGCGGGATCGCCGGCAATGGCCGCGATCTCGGCCGTGTGTTCGGCCAGGGCGCGGTCATAGGCAGGCGCGAAATGCTCCGGCCTGATCCGGTCCAGCGGTGGCGCGCCATAAGGCGCGGTCCAGTCTTCGAAGAAGGGGTTTGTCATAACCCCATTATAGGGTCAGTGGATTTCCCATACCACCGAGACATCGGCCGTAACGCTTTGCTGGCCGGCCGCCACCGGGGTGGGGGCCGCGGCCATGGCCAACACGCGGTACATGGGCCGGGGCGGCTCGCTGGCGCCGCCCTCGTTGATGGAAATGATGGCGCCCAGGCTGACCCCGGCCGCCCTGGCATAAGTTTCGGCACGGCCCCGCGCATCGGCGATGGCGCCCGCCCGGGCTTTTTCCAGAAGCGGGGCGGGAGTGGCGATATCAAAGCTGATGCCGTTCATCTGGTTGGCCCCGGCCGCGACCAGTGCGTCCAGGCCCGCGCCCACTTTCGACACATCGTCCAGCCGCACCGACACTTCGTTATTGACCTGATAGCCTGTCAGCCGGCGCGGGCTGTTGTTGTCGCCATTGGTATATTGCGGCGAGATATTGAAGCCGGTGGTCTGGATATTCTTTTCGGCGACGCCCAGTTTCTTCAGCGCAGCGAACACCCCGGTCATGCGGCCGCTGTTGGCGGCCAGCGCGGCGGCGGCGGTGGGGGCGCTGGTGGTGACCCCGGCATTGACGGTGGCGACGTCGGGGGCGGTGCGCACTTCGCCATGCCCGTTCATCGACAAGGTCCGCAGGCTCGGATCGGCGGCGAGG
>CANBZE010000035.1 GCA_947373775.1 Alphaproteobacteria bacterium | reverse complement strand
GACATAGCCGGTGCCGCCGGCGGTACCGATCTTGGCGATCACGGCCAGGGCGATGTCCTTGGCGGTGACGCCATCGGGCAATTTGCCGTTCACCGTCACGCGCATGTTCTTGGAGGGCTCGGCGCGCAGGGTCTGGGTCGCCAGCACATGCTCGACTTCGGACGTGCCGATACCGAAGGCCAGCGCGCCGAACGCGCCATGGGTCGAGGTGTGGCTGTCGCCGCAGACGATGGTGGTGCCCGGCAAGGTCCAGCCCTGTTCCGGCCCGATGATGTGCACGATGCCTTGGCGGATATCGTCCATGGCGAAATATTCCACGCCGAAGTCCTTGGCGTTCTTTTCCAGGGTCTCAACCTGCAGCCTGGACTCCGGCTCGATGATACCCTTGTCGCGATCCTTGGTGGGGACGTTGTGGTCGGCCACGGCCAGGGTCAGCTCGGGACGGCGCACCTTGCGGTTCGACAGGCGCAGGCCTTCAAAGGCCTGCGGGCTGGTGACCTCATGGACCAGGTGGCGGTCGATATAGATCACGGGCGTCTCGCCGGGCGGGGCGTCCACCAGATGGGCGTCCCAGATCTTGTCGTACAGCGTCTTGGCCATGGTCAGGTGCTCTTATGGTCGTGAAGGCGGCTTACATATAAGCCGGGGGGATCAGGATCAATGCTGCGAGAGAAACAGCACCGCCATGATGATGATAATGGCAATGAACTGGGCTAATACCCTGATTCTCATCAGTTTATTGGACCAGGTGCGGGCGGTGTCGCCGCCCTTCCACAGGGTATAGAGCCCGGCGCACAGGACCAGGAAGACAAGGCCGACGGCCACCCCGACAAGGATCTTTGCCATGGCGGGGTTTTACGCTCGGTTGTCATGGCCCGCAAATGCGGGCCACCCAGGTGACATCGCCCTTCATTTCACCAAGGGGTCGATATTTCACCCTGCACCAACCGCGCCTGTTTCAACTGGGTGGCCCACACTCCGGTGGGCCATGACAGCGGAGGGGCGGGTCAGGCCAAGACGTCAATCTGCTCGTCGGTAAAGTTGCCCGGAACAATCGTCACGGGAATGGCCTGCACCGCGGTGCCGAACATGGAGACCAGCGGTCCGGGTCCTTCTTTTCCCGCGCCCGAGGCCAGCACCAGGATGGAGATGTCCTTGTCCTCTTTCAGCAGCACAGTCAGGCACTCGGTGGTCAGGCCATAGGGGATCACCAGCTCAGGCAGGATGCCCGACAGGTCGTTCACCAGCTTGGCCGCTTCATGCAGCATGGCTTCGGCCTCAGCATGGGCCTCGTCGCGCATGATCTCTTCCACGCCGCGCCATTGCTGGAAGTCGGGCGGAGTGGCGGCGCACATCAGGGTGACGCGGCCATTGGTGTGCTGGGCGCGGCGGGTGGCAAAGCGCAACGCCACGGCGCATTCGGGCGACTTGTCGATCACCACCAGGAACTTGCGGGGGCTGCGGGAGGCGCTCATGGCCCGATCCTACTGCAGCTTGCGCTTGAGGTCATAAAGGATTTCCAGCGCCTCCTTGGGCGACAGGGCGTCCGGCTCGATGGTCTTCAAGGCGTCTTCCACCGCGCTGCCTTTGGGCACCGGCGCCGAGGCGCCGAACAGCGGCAGGTCGTCAATCTTGGCCAGCGGCTTGTGACCTTCGCGGCCTTCTTCCAGGGCACGCAGCACTTCCTCGGCTCTGGCAACCACGGCGGCAGGCAGGCCCGCCAGCTTGGCCACATGAATGCCATAGGAGCGGTCAGCGGTGCCCGAGATCACTTCATGCAGGAACACGATACTGTCGTTCCATTCGCGCACCTTCATGGTGTAGCAGGCCATGGACTTCAGCCGCTCGGCCAGCGCCACCATCTCATGATAATGCGTGGCGAACAGTGCGCGACTTTTATTGGTCTCGTGCAGATGCTCGGCCGCGGCCCAGGCAATCGCCAAACCGTCATACGTCGCGGTGCCGCGCCCGATCTCGTCCAGGATGACAAGGCTCTTGGGCGTGGCCTGATTGAGGATCGCGGCGGTCTCCACCATCTCGACCATGAAGGTGCTGCGGCCCGCCGCCAGATCATCACCGGCGCCAACGCGGGAGAAGAGGCGATCCACGATGCCGATATGCGCCGCTTCCGCCGGCACGAAGCTTCCGGTCTGGGCCAGGATGGCGATCAGCGCGTTCTGGCGCAGGAAAGTGGATTTACCCGCCATGTTGGGACCGGTGACCAACCACAGCCGGCCTTTGGCGCTGGGCGACAAGTCGCAGTCATTGGGCACAAACGTCCCGGCATTTGCCGCTTGCAGCGCCGCTTCCACCACCGGATGACGGCCGCGGGTGATGTTAAAGGAAAGCCCGTTATCGATTTTCGGCCGCACATAGCGCGCCGCGATGGCGAGCTCGCCCAGGCTTGCGGCAACATCCAGCGTGCCCAATGCGTCGGCGATGGCGCTGAGCGCTTCGCCATGTTCGATGGCCAGCATCGACATCTCGTCAAACAGCGTGGATTCCAGCGCCAGCGCGCTTTCGGCGGCCTCGGAAATGCGCGACGCCAGCGAGGCCAGTTCATCGGTGGAAAAGCGCACGGCGCCCGCCATGGTCTGGCGATGACGGAAGGTGTCCTTGTCGGCCAGCAGCTTGTCGGCATGTTGCTGGCCGACTTCGATGAAATAGCCCAGCACGCCGTTATGCTTGATCTTCAGCTGGCTGACGCCGCTGGACTGGCGATAGGTGCTTTCCAGCCCCGCAATGACGCGGCGGGATTCATCACGCAGGGCGCGCAGCTCATCCAGCGGCGCATGGGCACCGGTCCGGATGAAGCCGCCGTCGCGCGACAGATAGGGCGGTTCTTCCACCAGCAGGAATTCCAGCCGGTCGGAGAGACGCGAAGTCGCGGCGATATTCTGGGTCAAAGTGTCGATGGCGCTGAGCGCTTCGCCCGCCAGCGATTGCTTGCGCAGGCCATCGCGAAGCCCGCGCGCCGCCTTCCCCCCATCGCGCAGATTGGCCAGATCGCGCGGCCCGCCGCGCGCCACTGAAAGCCGTCCCAGCGCCCGCGCGATATCGGGCGCGGCGCGCAGGGCTTCGCGCGCATGACGCCGCAATTCGGAATCCTTCGCAAAACTTTCTACCGCGTCATGGCGTGCGCCGATCTGCTTCACGTCGGTCAGCGGCGCCGCCAACCGCCCCGCCAGCATGCGCGCGCCGCAGGCGGTGACCGTGCGGTCGATGCCGGCCAGCAGCGAGCCGCTGCGCTGACCGGCCAATGTCTGTGTCAGTTCCAGGTTGCGGCGGGTTGCGGCATCGATGCCCATGAAGTGCGACGGGCTGACACGCACGATCCGCTGCAGCGCCACCTTGGCGCCCTTCTGGGTCAGTTCCAGATAGGCGATCAGCGCGCCGGCGGCCGACAGTTCGGCGCGGGAGAATGCGCCCAGCCCATCCAGCGACACCATGTTGTAATGGGCCTTCAAGGCGCGCTCGCCATTGGCGGAATCAAACCGGCTGCCCGGCAGCGGCGACAGCGCAAGTCCCTGCGCCTTGAACAGCGCGGCGAATTCTTCCTGCGCCAGCAGCGCATCGGGCAGCAGCAATTCTTTCGGCGACAGCCGCGCCAGTTCGGTGGCGATCTCGCTCTGTCCCACGGCCGCCACGGAAAACTCGCCGGTGGACATGTCGACGCTGGCCAGCGCGAAGTCCGCAGCCGAACGCCCCAGCGCCGTCAGCAGGTTGGACGCCCGCGCTTCCAGCAGCGCGTCTTCGGTCAGGGTACCCGGCGTGACCAGCCGCACCACCTCGCGCCGCACCACCGACTTGGCACCGCGCTTCTTGGCCTCACCTGCGTCTTCGACCTGTTCGCACACCGCCACCCGGTGGCCCTTGCGGATCAGCTTTTCCAGATAGGACTCGGCGGCATGCACCGGCACACCGCACATGGGGATGTCCTCGCCCAGATGCTTGCCGCGCTTGGTCAGGGCGATGTCCAGCGCCTCGGCCGCCTTTGCTGCATCCGCGAAGAAAAGCTCGTAGAAATCGCCCATGCGGTAAAACAGCAGATAGTCCGCATGCGCCGCTTTGAGCGCGAGATATTGCGCCATCATGGGGGTGGTATCGCCCACCGCTGCCGCTTCCATGGGCATCTCCACGGGCGGCAGGCCAAGGTCCATCTCGCTCATGCGAGCGACCTTAGCAGACCCGCGCGCATCCCTGCGTCACGGAAGCTTGATGCAATCGCCACCTGCGTGGTTATTCTGTGGAAAATCCTCAAGAACAGCAGAACAACAGGGGTATCCCAATGTCGCGCCCGTCCTTTACCGACGAAGAAGCCCTTGCGTTCCATGCCGGGGACAAGCCCGGCAAGCTGGAAATCACCCCCACCAAGCCAATGGCGACCCAGCGCGATCTCTCCTTGGCCTATTCGCCGGGTGTCGCGGTGCCGGTGCTGGCGATCGCGGAAAATCCCGAGCTCGCCTACGACTACACCACCAAGGGCAACATGGTGGCGGTAATCACCAACGGCACCGCCATTCTGGGCCTGGGCGATCTGGGTGCGCTGGCGTCCAAGCCGGTGATGGAAGGCAAGTCGGTGCTGTTCAAGCGTTTCGCCGACGTCAATTCCATCGACCTGGAAATCGACACCAAGGATGTCGAGGAATTCATTGCCGCCGTGCGCTATCTGGGCCCGACCTTCGGCGGCATCAACCTGGAAGACATCAAGGCGCCCGACTGTTTCATCATCGAGCAGCGGCTGCGCGAGCTGATGGACATTCCGGTGTTCCATGACGATCAGCACGGCACTGCCATCATCTGCGCTTCGGGCATCATCAATGCCGCGCACCTGACGGGACGCAAGCTGGAAGACCTGAAGATCGTGGTGAACGGCGCGGGCGCGGCCGGAATCGCCTGCCTGGAGCTGATCAAGTCTCTGGGCGTGCGCGCCGAGAATGTGACCCTGTGCGACACCAAGGGCGTGGTCTATCGCGGCCGCACCGAAGGCATGAACCAGTGGAAATCGGCCCATGCCATCGAGACCAAGGCGCGTACCCTGGTCGAAGCGGTCAAGGGCGCCGACGTGATCCTGGGCCTTTCCAAAAAGGGCGCCTTCACCGGCGAGATGGTGAAGTCCATGGGCAAGAACCCCATCATCTTTGCCATGGCCAATCCCTATCCGGAAATCACCCCGGAGGAAGCCAAGGCGGCGCGCGATGACGTGATCATCGCCACCGGGCGCAGCGACTATCCCAACCAGGTCAACAACGTCATCGGCTTTCCCTACATCTTCCGCGGCGCGCTGGACGTGCGCGCCACCACCATCAACGAAGAGATGAAGATCGCCGCCGCCCATGCCATCGCCGCCCTGGCGCGCGAGGATGTGCCCGATGAAGTCGCCGCCGCCTATCGCGGCGCCCGCCCGGTTTATGGCCCCGAATATATCATCCCCTCGCCTTTCGATCCGCGTCTGATCAGCCGTGTGTCGGCGGCGGTGGCAGAGGCTGCGATGAAATCGGGCGTCGCCAAGAAGCAAATTCCCGACCTTGCCGCCTATCAGTTCCAGCTGTCGGCGCGGCTGGATCCCTCCGCCGGCCTGTTCCAGATGGTGACGGGTGCAGTGCGTTCCAATCCCAAGCGCGTGGTGTTCGCCGAAGGCGAAGAGGATTCGGTGATCCGCGCCGCCGCCGCCTTCCAGAACAGCGGCATGGGCAAGGCGATTCTTGTCGGCCGGCCCGATGAGGTGAAAGCGGGCATGCGGCGCGCGGGCATTGACGAGAACCTGCTTGAGATCAAGGTGCCGCAATCCGCCGAGGAAGCCGCGCCCTATATCGATGCGCTGTACCGGCGCATCCAGCGCCGCGGCGCGCTGCATCGCGACGCCGTGCGCATGGTCACCAACGACCGCAATATCTATGCCGCCTCCATGCTCAAGGCCGGCCATGCCGACGCCATGGTCGCCGGTGTGACCCGCACCTATGCCAATGTCCTGACCGACATCCGAACCGTGCTGGACTCGCCGCCGGGCCAGCGCCCGATGGGCATGCAGGTGGTGTTCGCCAAAGGCCGCATCGTCTTCATCGCCGACACTTCGGTCACCGAATTGCCGACCGCCGACCAGCTGGCCGACATCGCCATGCAGGGCGCGGCGGTGGCGCGGCGCTTTGGCCTGACGCCGCGCGTGGCGCTGCTGGCGTCTTCTACCTTCGGTTTTCCAAGGTCCGAGCGCAGCGAACGCATCATCGAGGCGGTGCAAATCCTGGAAGGCCGCGGCGTGGACTTTGAATATGACGGCGAAATGGCGGTCGACGTCGCTTTGGACAAGGACAAGCTGGCGCTCTATCCCTTCGTGCGCCTGACCGACACGGCGAATGTGCTGATCATGCCGGCGATCCATTCCGCGTCGATTTCCACCAAGCTGCTGCAGCAGATGGGTTCGGCCAGTGTGATGGGCCCAATGCTGGTGGGCCTGGAGAAGTCGGTGCAGATCGCCCCCCTGGGCGCCAAGATGAGCGAGATCTACAACGCCGCGGTGGTCGCGGCGTATGACGTCAACCGGTAATGGACTTCGCCAAAGCGTCTGCGTTTGTGGACCGCATCTGGGATGACGAGATCATCCCGGCACTGACCGATTACATCCGCATTCCCAACAAGAGCTCGGCCTTCGACAAGGACTGGGAAGCCCATGGCCACATGGAAGCGGCGACGCAGATGTTCGCCGCCTGGGCCAAGACCAAGCTGGCGCAGTTTCCCGGCAGCACCTTGGAGATCGTGCGACTGCCAAAGCGCACGCCATTGATCTTCATTGAGATACCCGGCAACGCGCCCGGCGCCGTTCTTATGTACGGCCATCTGGACAAGCAGCCGGAAATGCTGGGCTGGGCCGACGATCTGGGGCCGTGGCAGCCGGTGCTGAAGGACGGCAAGCTCTATGGCCGGGGCGGCGCCGATGACGGCTATGCCATGTTCGCCAGCCTCGCGGCGTTGCTGGCGCTGAAAGAGCAGGGCGCCAAACGGGCGCGCGCCGTCATCATCATCGAGGCCTGCGAGGAATCCGGTTCGCCCGACTTGCCTTTCTATATCGATCACCTGAGCGCGCGCATCGGCACCCCCGATCTGGTGGTGTGCCTGGATTCCGGTTGCGGCAATTATGACCAGCTTTGGCTGACCACGAGCCTGCGCGGCAACCTGATCGGCGCCCTGACGGTCAAGGTGTTGACCGAAGGGGTGCATTCGGGCGCCGCCAGCGGCATCGTGCCGTCGTCCTTCCGTATCTTGCGCATGCTGCTGTCGCGCATCGAGGATGAAGCGACGGGGCGCATGACGCTTCCCGAACTGTTTGCCGAGATTCCCGCCGAGCGCCAGAAGCAGGCCAAGGAAGCCGCCGCCATCCTGGGCGATGAAGTCTGGACCGGGGCGCCCTTTGCCGGCCGTACAAAGCCGATGGCGGAGGGTAATGCCGAACTGATCCTGGAAAAAACCTGGCGGCCGCAACTGGCGGTCACGGCGATGGACGGCTATCCCCTGCCCGCCAATGGCGGCAATGTGCTCTTGCCCTATTCCACCGCCAAGATTTCCTTGCGCCTGCCGCCCACCCTGGAAGCGGAGACCGCGCGCACCGCCCTGAAGAAGGCCCTGGAAGCTGCACCGCCTTACGATGCCGATGTGACGTTCGATGTGCCGCGCGGCGACAATGGCTGGAACGCGCCCACCTTGGCGCCCTGGCTGGAAGCCTCGCTCAACAAGGCCAGCAAAGATGCCTTCGGCAAGCCGGTCGCCTATCAGGGTGAAGGCGGCTCCATTCCCTTCATGGCCATGCTGGGCGAGAAATTTCCGGGCACCCAGTTTGTGGTGACCGGCGTGCTGGGTCCGCACTCCAATGCCCATGGCCCCAACGAATTCCTGCACATCGCGTTCGCCAAGAAATTGTCGGCCTGCATCGCCACCGTGCTGGCGGATCATGCGTTACAGACGTCATGAGCTTTCTGGATGCCGCGCCCGGTTCGCGCCGCCCGCTTTATGTCTTCCTGATCATCACCCTTGCAGTGGGCGCCGGCGCCAGCCTGTTCACCACTCCGCAGATCCCGACCTGGTATGCGTCGCTCAATCACCCGTCGATTGCGCCGCCCAACTATTTGTTCGCGCCGGTCTGGACCACGCTCTACATCCTGATGGCTTTCGCCGCCTGGCGGGTTTGGAAAAAGGCCGGCACGCGTTCCGTCGAAATGGCAGCCTTCGCCCTGCAGCTGTTGCTGAACTTTGCCTGGAGCGCGGTGTTCTTTGCCCTGCACAGCATCGGCGGCGCGCTGGCGGAGATCATCGCGCTGGACCTGGCCATCATGGCCACCGCCATCCTGTTCTTTCGCCGGGACCGGATCGCCGGCCTGCTGCTGCTGCCCTATCTGGGCTGGACTGTGTTCGCCACCGTACTGACGCATGCCTTTTGGCGGCTGAATTAACCATGCTGCGTGATTTTTAAAATTTTAGGCTTCCGCCCACCCCATCAGTCGGTGTTTTTCTTTTGGCATGAAGGTTTTCCGCCCCGCCGCGCTCGCGCTTGCCGCGCTTCTGAGTGCCTGCAGCACGCCCAGCCCGGAATCCCTGGCGGCCAATGATCCGTGGGAAGAAACCAACCGCGACGTCTTCGCCTTTGACGTGTGGATCGAACACCATATCGCCGCCCCGGTGGATGACGGCTATCGGGCCGTGGTGCCGGAGCCGGCGCGCGAAGGCCTGCACAATGTCGTGACCAATCTTCACGCCCCCATCGTGCTGGCCAATGACGTGCTGCAGGCCCGCCCGAAAAAGGCGGTGAACACTCTGGCGCGCATCGTGCTCAATACCACCATCGGCCTGGGCGGGCTGATCGACGTCGCCAGCAAGTTCGGCATCCCCTATCACGACAATGATTTCGGCGTGACCCTGGGCCAGAGCGGCGTGGCCGAAGGCTCTTATCTGGTGCTGCCGTTCATTGGCCCCCTGCCGCCGCGTGACCTGGTGGGCTCCGGCGTGGACGGGGTGTTTGACCCCCTGTCCTATGCGCGCTTCTCCGGACGCCATGCCCTGCAGCTGTCGCGCTCGGCCGTGCGCATCCTGGATACGGTGGACCAGCGCCGCGACGACTTCGAAAGCATCGAGCGCACCTCGGTGGATTTCTACGCCACCACCCGCAACCTTTACCGCCAGAACCGCAATGCCAAAATCCGGGGCAGCGAAGAGGACGGTAACGCCTTCGTGAGCCTCCCCGACCTTTAGATCTGGCGACCGGCCCCCGAGGCAGGGATTTTGGCTGCGGGGCCGGAGCGTCGCGCGGTCCATAGGTCTTGGGCGTCAGCGAAAGACGCGTATGGACAGCTTAATGCCCGTGAGCACGGGCGACGCACTCCGCGGGCAAAAGACCGCCTCGGCGCGCCAAAGGCTTGGCAAGGCCGCGCGCCCTCCCTATATACCCCCTTGTATAAGCATGGGTTTGGCCTGTCGCTTATTTTGTCAAAGAATTCAATGGGATGGACCGGAGGATGCCCGCAAGGGGTCAGGACTCCATGCCCAATGAGAGGAACGTTAGAATGGCTAAAGTAATCGGTATCGACCTTGGCACCACCAACAGCTGCGTGGCGGTCATGGAGGGCTCGGCCCCCAAGGTCATCGAAAATGCGGAAGGTGCCCGCACCACCCCGTCCATCGTCGCCTTTACCCCCGATGGCGAGCGCCTGATCGGCCAGCCCGCCAAGCGCCAGGGCGTCACCAATCCCGAACACACTTTCTTCGCCATCAAGCGCCTGATCGGCCGCCGCTTCGACGATCCCATGACCCAGAAGGACATGGGCATGGTCCCCTACAAGATTGTCAAAGCCGACAATGGCGATGCCTGGGTGCAGGGCCGCGACGGCAAGAAATATTCTCCCTCGGAAGTCTCCGGCTTCATCCTGCAGAAGATGAAGGAAACCGCCGAAGCCCATCTGGGCGAAAAGGTCACCCAGGCCATCATCACCGTTCCGGCCTATTTCAACGACGCCCAGCGCCAGGCCACCAAGGACGCGGGCAAGATCGCCGGCCTGGAAGTGCTGCGCATCATCAACGAGCCCACCGCCGCGGCGCTGGCCTACGGCCTGGACAAGAAACAGTCCGGCACCATCGCGGTCTATGACCTTGGCGGCGGCACCTTCGACGTCTCGGTGCTGGAAATCGGCGACGGCGTGTTCGAGGTGAAGTCCACCAACGGCGACACCTTCCTGGGCGGCGAAGACTTCGATCATCGCCTTGTCGGGTTCCTGGCCGACGAGTTCAAGAAAGAGAATGGCATCGACCTGCGGACCGACCGCCTGGCGCTCCAGCGCCTGAAGGACGCCGCCGAAAAGGCCAAGATCGAACTGTCGAGCGCGCAGCAGACCGAAGTGAACCTGCCCTTCATCACCGCCGACGCTGCCGGTCCCAAGCACCTGACCATCAAGATCACCCGCGCCACCCTGGAAAAGCTGGTCGACGACCTGATCCAGAAGACCGTCGGCCCGGTGAAGCAGGCGCTGAAGGATGCCGGCGTCACGGCCGGCCAGATCGACGAAGTCATCCTGGTCGGCGGCATGACCCGCATGCCCAAGGTGCAGGAAGCGGTGAAGCAGATCTTCGGCGGCAAGGAGCCCCACAAGGGCGTCAACCCGGACGAAGTGGTCGCCATCGGCGCCGCCATCCAGGGCGGCGTGCTGAAGGGCGAAGTCAAGGACGTGCTGCTGCTGGACGTGACCCCGCTGAGCCTGGGCATCGAAACCCTGGGCGGCGTCTTCACCCGCCTGATCGACCGCAACACCACCAT
>CANBZE010000034.1 GCA_947373775.1 Alphaproteobacteria bacterium | reverse complement strand
GAATAACGGCGAGTACAACGTCAAGACGGCGGAAGCCGCCTTTGGCTATGGCCAGTATGCCGATGCCGAAAAGCTGGCGCGCGACGCCAAGACCAAGCCCGGTGTCAAGGATCCGACCGAGCCGGACATGGTCATCGCCATGTCGCTGTCGACCCAGGGCAAGTATGCCGAAGCCGGGGCGATTTTCGACACCATCAAGCCGGCCAATCCGGCCAGCGCCCGCGTCGTGCGCTTGTGGACTTATTACGTGAAGACCAAGGCCACCACCGCCGCGAAGTAACAACCCATCGTCATGCCGGGGCGCGGGATATGAGCCCGCGCCCCGTTTCTTTTGCCCCGATTTTTTGAAGGCGCGCATGAACCTGATCGTGGGCTTCGCCCCGTTCATCCTGTTCACGATCCTGTCGCGCCTGTCGGTGGACCTGGGGTTATGGGTGGCGTTTGCCGCCGCCTTCGTCGTCACCATCCGCGACTTCGTGGAAAGCCCGAGCCTGCGGCTGCTGGATGCCGGAAGCTTCCTGTTGTTCGCAGCTCTGGCGCTGGGGCGCGGCTTCCTGGATCCCACGCTGTCGCTGGCGGCGGTGCGTTTCATCACCGCTCTGTCGCTGCTGCTTTTGCTGGGATTGCCGCTGGCCTTCAGGCGGCCCTTCTCGGTGGACTATGCGCGACTGGATCCGCGCGAGGCCGACTGGCCACCGGCTTTGTTTATGCGGGTGAACTATCTGGTGTCGGGCGCATGGACGGCGGCTTTCGCCATCATGGCCCTGGCCGATGGCGCGGTGGCATTCGATGCGCAACTGCCGCTTTACGCCAGCATCGCGATCAGCATTGTGATGCTGGCGGGAGCCGTCACCTTCACACTGCGTTATCCCGCTTATGCCGCCAAAAAGGCCGCTTCGCAGCAATAAGCAAAACCGCTAGATTTTAGGCGGCTTAACAAGGACTTGCCATGAAACAGGCCGTCATTGTCTCCACCGCCAGAACGGGCCTGGCCAAGTCCGTGCGCGGCGGCTTCAACGATACCCATGGCGCGGTGATGGGCGGCCATGCGGTCAAGCATGCTATCGCGCGTGCCGGCATCGATGCGGGCGACGTCGAAGACGTGGTGATGGGCTGCGGCTTTCCCGAAGGCGCCACCGGCAACAACATTGCGCGCGAAAGCGCCATCTGGGCGGGCTGTCCTGTCTCCACCGCCGGCATCACCGTCAACCGCTATTGTTCCAGCGGATTGAACGCCATCGCCTTTGTCGCGCAGGCGATCATGACCGGCGGCGCCGATGTGCTGGTTGGCGCCGGCGTGGAATCCATTTCCCTGGTCCAGATGGGCGGCGTCAATCTCAAGCATTTCACCGAAGAGCATCTGCTCCAGGCCAAGCCCGCTTTGTGGATGACCATGATCGAAACCGCCGAGATCGTGGCACAGCGTTATGGCATCAGCCGCGAGCGCCAGGATCAATATGCCCTGCAAAGTCAGCAGCGCACCGCGGCGGCCCAATCGGGCGGCAAATACGCTGATGAGATCGTGCCGCTGGCCACCAAAATGAAAAAGATCGACAAGGCCACCGGCGCCGAAAGCCAGGTGGACGTTACCGTCGATCGGGACGAATGCAACCGCCCCGACACCACCCTGGAAGGCTTGGCGGCGCTGAAGCCGGTGCATGCCGGTGGCCAGCAGATTGCGGAAGGAAAAAACATTACCGCCGGCAATGCCTCGCAATTCGCCGATGGTGCGTCCGCCTGCGTGGTGATGAGCGAAGAGGCGTGCGCCAAAAAAGGCATCAAGCCGCTGGGCATTTTCAAGGGCTTTGCCGTAGCCGGGGTCGAGCCGGACGAAATGGGCATTGGCCCGGTCCTGGCGGTACCCAAGCTCCTGGCGCGCCACGGGTTGAAGGTGGACGACATTGATCTTTGGGAGCTGAACGAGGCCTTTGCCAGCCAGACGCTCTATTGCATGGACAAGCTTGGGCTGGACCCGGCGAAAACCAACGTCAATGGCGGCGCCATTTCCATCGGTCATCCCTATGGCATGACGGGCGCGCGCCTGGCCGGCCATATCCTGCTGGAGGGGCGGCGGCGCGGCGCCAGGCTGGGCGTGGTCACCATGTGCATCGGCGGCGGCATGGGCGCGGCCGGCCTGTTCGAGATACTGTCCGCCTGAGATGATTCGCCCCGCCCTCCTTCTTCTGGCCGTGCTGATGCTGGCTGCTTGCGCGGAAGTTCCGCCTGGCAAGCCGCTGCCGCCCGATCCCAAGACCCAGATGGGCGCGCTGGAGACCCGCATCGCCATCATGGTGGAGGAGCAGCGCCAGAAACTGGACCCAAAGGCCCGCAACCTGGCGATCGACCCCGAACTGTCCAAGATCGCCCGCGCCCGGGCCATGGATATGGCTTCCAAGAATTACCTCGCCCATGCCGCCCCCAATGGCGACACCTCCGCCTCGCTGCTGATGAAGTCGGACGAGCGCTGGCAGGGCCTGCTGGGGGAAAATCTTGCGGCGCAGCATTACACCAAGCTGAGCGGGGTGGCGGTGGACGAATTCGCCCAGCGTTTCATGGACGAATGGCTGAAAAGCCCGCCCCACCGGGACAATATGATCTTCGCCAATTACGACCATGCCGGGGTGGGCGCGGCGGTGAATGGCGACACAGTCTATGTCGCGGTGCTGTTTTCCACCGACATGGGATTGAAGCCCAGGCCCCCGGAAAGCCCGGCCAACGCCGTCACTGCCTTTGAAAGTCCGGCCGCGGCAGCCGCCCCGCCGGCGCCGGCCGATCCGATGCGCCTGCGCGGCACGGTCGGTGCGCAATAAGACGACCCATCGGCGCGTCGATTCACAACCCATTAAGCTAACGGGTTCAACTATCTGTGCATGATTAGGCACATAGCCACCCCGACCGCCGGTCGTATGGTCAACATTCCTTTACACTATATCTTGCCGCCGGTACCTTCTGTAGCGGGTGTGCGGTGCCAGTGAGTCGAAATGCGCGCAGAGCTACCATGGAACGTTGCCGGTATCCCGCCAGAGGCGCGGGAAGCTGCGCGGGCCGCTGCCCGGCGCGAAGGCCTGTCGGTCGGCGAATGGCTGACCCGGCGCATTTTGCGCAGTTTTTCGGGCATGGAAGAGGACGTCCCCACCATGCCGTATGACAATCGCGCGCCCTCCGGCGCCCCCCTGGACAGCTGGGGCCTGCCGCCGTCGTCCGCCAGCCGCCGCGACACCGAAGAGATGATGGCCCGGGTCGGGCGCAGCGAAAACGAATCGAACGAAGCCTGGCGCCGCATCGAGGACCAGTTGCGGGGCCTTGGCCGCCGCCTGGATTCTTCCGAACGCAGCCATGGCGAAAGCAACCGCGTCATCTCCCGCACCGCGCAGGAAATCAACATCTCCGCCCGCGAACAGGCCCAGGCCTTCGACCAGCTTGGCCTGAATGTGATGAGCCTGAACGAGCGGCTGGAGCGGCTGGAACGCTCGTCCGCCCATGACGGCATCAAGGACGCGGTCAAGGCGCTGCATCAGGGCCTGTCGCGGCTGGCCGACCAGATCACCGCCACCGCCAACAATTCGGCCGGCCAGATCGTGCAGATCACTGGCAACCTGGAACAGCTGGCCAGCCGCGTCGGCCAGGCGCGGGTGGATGCGGAGGATGCCGACAAGGCGCTGGACCAGCGCATCGACGCCAGCGAGAAGGCGATCGATGTGCGCCTTGTTGCCACTGACGCGCGCCTGGCCGCCACCGAGAAGACCGCCCAGTTCAATACCAATGCCCTGGACCATGCGCTGGAGAAGATCGAAGCCAACGCCAACCAGCGCGCCACCGACCAGGTGGAGAACCAGCGCCGCAGCGCAGCCCATGAGGAAAGCCTCAACCGGCTGGAAGATTCCATCGCCCGCCTGGAGATGCGCCTGCCCGATGCCGAGTTCGAGCGCCGCCTGGACGGCATCGAGCGTTCGGTCACCGGCATGGCCGACCGGCTGACGCACTTCAATCCGACCGAGAAGATCGACGCGACCATGCAGGCGCTGTCGCACCGGCTGGAGTCGCTGGAGAAAGATCACAGCGACCTGGTGTCCGAGATGCGCAGCAAGCTGCGCCCCATCGAGCCGCCTGCCTATGAAGCGCCCCGCACGCCTGTCGCGTCCGCCTATCAGCCGCACAGCGCTTTCGAACCCCCGCCCATGGCCGAACCGCCGCCGCCCGCGCCCAGCGCGTATGAGCCGCCCCCTGCCGCCCATGCCTACGAACCGCCGCCCGCCATCGACGCCTTCGCCACCCCGACCGGCTTCAGCTTCGACATCCCGCCGGAGACCGGCGTGGAGACTTTCGCGCCGGACTTCGAAGACGTATTTGCCGATACCGGCCCAGACGCCGCCATTGGCGCCGAGGCCGAGCCGGAGAACTTCCTGGCCCAGGCCCGCCGCTCGGCCCGCGCCGCGTCCGAGAAAGCCGAAACCGAACGCCGCACCGGCCTGAGCGGATTCCGCTGGGGCAAGGAAGCGGCCACTGAAGGCGCCGAAAAAGCCAAGCCTCGCTATGTCATTCCCGCCATCGTCGCGCTGATCGTGGTGCTGGCCGCCGCTGCCGCCCTGGTGCTGAGCCAGCGCGCGAAGGCCCCGGTGCAGACCGCCACCAAGCCCAATGGTCCCACCTTCACCGTCCCCGCCCCGCCGGGCAGCGACGACACCCAGTTTGTGGTCGCGCCCCAGGCCAACCCGGGCGATACTGGCGGCAACGCCGACGATTTCACCTCCGAGCGTTCCGAGCCCGCCGAGTCCGACAATCCGCCGCGCACCGCCATGCAGCAGCGCGACGTGCGCAACGCGCCGGTCAACCGCGTGCCGGATGGCGCCAAGGCTGCGCCGTCGGCTGATCGCCTGATCCAGCTGGCCAATGCCGGCAACCCAATAGCCCTCACCATCATCGGCCTGCGCGCCCTGGATGGCACCAATGGCTCGGCCGTGAACCTGCCTGACGGCGTCAAGTTCCTCACCCAGGCCGCCGAAAAGGGCCAGGCCGTGGCGCAGTATCGCCTGGGCACCCTGTATGAGCGCGGCCAGGGCATTCCCGCCGACGCCGCCAAGGCGGCGCACTGGTACGAGATGGCCGCCAACCAGGGCAACCGCAAGGCGATGCACAATCTGGCGGTGTCCTATGCCGGCGGCGCCACGGGCAAGAAGAACATGGCCGAAGCGGCACGCTGGTTTGCCAAGGCCGCCGCGCTGGGCCTGTCGGATTCCCAGTTCAACCTGGCGGTGCTGTACGAACGCGGCGACGGCGTGCCGCAAAGCCTGCTGGACGCTTTCAAGTGGTATTCCATCGCCGCCGCCGCGGGCGACACCGAATCCAAGGCGCGCATCGGCGTGCTGCAGACCCAGCTCAGCGATACCGACAAGGCCGCAGCCAACAAGTCGGCGGCGACCTTCCATGCCGCGCCCTTGAATCGCAGCGCCAACGTGCCGCCGGAGCCCGGCGATCTCGGCTGATTTTTGGGCTGATCCCCGGTATCGATTTCGCCTGATTCCGTAAGGTTTTTTGCGTTGACCCTCCACGCGCGCGCGCGCATGTTCGGGTGCAATGGAACTGTACCTTCCCGTCGCTGAGCTGTCGGTCAATTGGCTGCTCCTCGTCGCGCTGGGAATGGGCGTGGGCTTCCTGTCGGGCATGTTCGGGGTGGGCGGCGGCTTCCTGATGACGCCGCTGCTGGTCTTCACCGGCATCCCTTCCACCGTCGCGGTGGCCACCACTTTGTCCCATGTCACCGCCTCGTCCATGTCGGGGGCGCTGGCGCAATGGCGCAAGCGGGCGATCGATTTCACTATGGCCGGTGTGATGCTGGGCGGCGGGGTGGCCGGCACCGTGTTCGGGGTGTGGCTGTTCTCAGCCATGCGCCGCCAGGGCCAGATGGACCTGATCGTGGCGCTGACCTATGTGATCATGCTGGGCAGCATCGGCGTCATCATGCTGCGCGAGAGCCTGGCCAGCCTGAAGGCCTATCGCAGCGGTGTCACCATCAGCCGCCGGCTGGTCAATCGCGGCTGGATCCAGGCCCTGCCCTTCAAGATGCGCTTCCGCCAGTCGCGCCTGTACATCAGCGTCATCCCGCCCATCGCCATCGGCTTTGTGGTGGGCGCGCTCAGCGCCATCATGGGCATCGGCGGCGGCTTCATCATCGTGCCGGCCATGATCTATATCCTGCGCATGCCCACAAACGTGGTGATGGGCACCTCGCTGGTGCAGATCATCGCCGTCACCGCCATCACCACCGTCCTGCAGGCCACCAGCAACTATGCCGTGGACATCGTGCTGGCGGGCCTGCTGGTGTCGGGCGGGGTGGTGGGCGCGCAATTGGGCGTGCGGACCGGCGCCAAGCTGCGCGGCGAGCAATTGCGCCTGCTGTTGGCCTGCCTGGTGCTGGTGGTGGGCGCGGGACTTTTTTATCAACTGGTAGCCCGCCCGGCCGATGTCTATTCCCTGTCCGAGGGCGTGCCATGAAGCGCGTTCTTATCGCCGCATTGCTGCTGGTCGCGGCGCCTGCCTCCGCCGAGGACCTGGTCTCGGGCATCAGCCAGGACACGATCCAGATCACCTCCAACTACACCGGCACCGACATCGTGGTGTTCGGCGCCATCGAGCGGGCGCAAGGCGCGCAGGGGCGGGGCATCGTGGTGGTGGTGCGCGGCCCGGATGAGCCCATGACGGTGCGCCGCCGCGACCGGGTGGCGGGGGTATGGGTCAACCGCGACGCCGCCCAGTTCGAAGGCTTGCCCGCCTATTATTATCTCGCCTCCACCGAGCCGGTGGCACGCATCGCCCCGGCCGAGACCTTGCGGCGCTATGGCATTGGACTGCAATCGCTCACCCCCTCGGCCATTGGCAGCCATCACGATCCCGAACCCTTCCGCCAGGCTGCGATCCGCTATCACCAGCGCAGCGGGCTGTATGCGGAAAATCCCGGCAGCATCGATTTCCTCAGCGAGACGCTGTTTCGCGCCCGCGTGCCGGTGCCGGCGGGGGTGACGCGCGGCCAGTACAATGTCGAGGTCTATCTTTTCCGCGGCGGCGAGGTCATCAGCGCCCAGTCCACGCCCCTGTTCGTGGACGCCACCGGGCTGGAGCGGCGGCTGTTCAACATGGCGCACAATGCGCCGTTCTTTTATGGGCTGGCCTGCGTGTTCATGGCCATGCTGCTGGGCTGGATTTCCTCGGTGCTGTTCCGCCGCCCGGCCTGATTGGCGCATTTGCGCAAATGTCCTATCGTTCCGCCAACGGGGGCTTGGGCGTGTTGAAATATCTGCCGCTGATCTGGGCCGCGCTACGGCGCAAGCCTGTCCGCACCACCTTCACCTTCCTGTCGGTGACGGTGGCCTTCACCCTGTTCGGGCTGATGATCGGGCTCGGCGCCACCATGGATCTGGTAGAGAAAAAAGCCCATCCCGACCGCGTCTGGACCATTTCGCGCTTCGATCAAAACAGCATACCCGTGACCATGGCGCGCCAGATCGCCAAGCTGCCCGGCGTCAAGGACGCGTCCATCATGTCCTATGTCCAGGGCTATGTCGGGGACCCCAAGAACCGCAGCGGATTGATCATGCTGGACGACGCCTATGGCCGCATCTTTTCCGACTGGCCACCCACGCCGGCGCAATGGGACATGGTGCGCCATGACCGCCGGGCCATCATCATGAGCCGCAAGCTGGCGACCCAGTTCCACAAGAAGGTGGGCGACACCTTTACGCTGATCTCGGAGACACCGCGCGCCGACGGCGGCAAGGCGTGGGAGTTCAGGATCGCCACCATAGGCGAAGATGCGCCGGAGCTCAGCGGCGGCTACATCATCGGCAATTACGATTATTACGACAAATCCCTGCCCCTGGCCGACCAGGGCAAGATGAACGAAGTGGACCTGCAGGTTGCCGATCCGGCCCAGGCCGCGGCCATCGCGCAGCAAATCGAGAAGCTGTTCGCCAACTCCGGCAATCCCGTGCAGTCGACGCCCGAAAACGTCATCGCTGCCAGCAACTATGGCGGCGCGGACATCAATGCCATTGCCCGCAAGATCGCGCTGGCGGGGCTGGCGATGATATTGTTCCTGACCGCCAGCGTCATCGCCAAGTCGGTGCGCGAGCGGCTGGCCGAGTTCGCCACCCTCAAGACCCTGGGCTTTTCCGATACCGGCGTGACGGTGCTGGTGATGGCCGAGGCGGCGCTGCCATGCCTGGCCGGCGCGGTTTGCGGTGTCGTCATCGCGGCGTTGCTGTCACAGATACTGCCGGGCATCCTGCCGCCGAACTTCGCCATTCCCATGCCGACCTTTTCGCTGGAAGTGCTGGCATGGGCGATGCTTAGTGCCTGCGGCGTGGCGCTGGCCAGCACCGTGCTGCCCATCCTGCGGCTGCGGCGGCTGGACATTGCCGCTGCCCTGTCGGGGCGCACATGAACATCCTGCGCCAGATATTCGCCGTCACCGGCATCGGGTTGCGCAGCCTGCCGCAGCGGCTGTGGGAAGCGCTGGTGATCGTGGTGGGCACCGGCTGCGTCGTCAGCGTGCTGCTGTCCATGCTCTCCATCATCGAAGGCATGCACCGGGCCGCGGCGCGGGTCGGGGATCCGCACAACGCCATTGTGGTGCAGCGAAACATCATATTCGAAAATGCCAGCAACATTCCGCGCAGCGCCGCCGGCATCATTGCCAATGCGCCCGGGATCGCAAAGGCAAAGGACGGATCGTCCATCTCCGATGCCGTCCTGATCGCCTATGTGCCGGCGCTGCTGCGCAAGAACGGCATCAAGTCCAACATCACCCTGCGCAGCTTCGGCGCCAAGGGCGCAATGCTGCAGCAGGATTTCCACCTGGTGGCCGGCCGCATGTTCCAGCCCGGCAAGCATGAACTGATCGCGGGCGCCGTTGCCAACAGCCAGTTCACGGGCGTGGGACTGGGCGACAAGGTCATACTGCCCGATGGGGAATGGCCGATCGTGGGCATCTTCAACACCGGCGGCCTGCTGGACGGCGCGCTGATTGGCGATACCGGCACCTTGATGCCGGCCATCCGGCACAAGAGCTTCAACAGCGTGCTGGTGCGTCTGGATTCGCCCGCCGCCTTCGCCAGTTTCCGTGCCGCCCTGACCACCAACCCATCTTTGTCCGTGGACGTGATGCGCATGTCCGACTGGCTCGCCAAGGGCAGTGCCGGTTTCAACGCCTATTTCCATGCCGTGGTCTATGGCGTCGCCGCCATCCTGGGGCTCGGCGCACTGTTCGGCTGCTTTAACTCCATGTACACCGCCGTGGAATCGCGCAGCCGCGAGATCGCCACCTTGCGGGCCCTGGGCTATCGCGGCTTTCCCATCGCCTTGTCGGTGCTGCTGGAAGGGGCGGTGCTGTCCATCGCAGGCGCACTGATCGGCGCCGGTGTGTCCTGGGCACTGTATGACGGGGTGATGAGCGGCTTCGGCTCGGACGTCTTCTTCCTGGCTGTGACACCGCCGATGGTGGCGATCGGACTGGCATGGGCAATCGCGCTGGCGGTTCTGGGCGGAGTATTGCCGTCGCTTCAGGCCGCGCGTGGGGCGGTATCAGAGGCGCTGCGGGCGAAGTAGCTTACTGCGCCGGCGCAAAGGCGCTGCTGGCGCTGCTCTCCAGCGAGGGCAGGAAGCCGGGCGGTTTGCGCGCATGGGTCGCCTGCTCGAAGCCATGGCCCAGCGCCAGGATGGCGGCATCCGACCAGGCGGGACCGATGAAAGACAGTCCCACCGGCAGGCCGTGGTCGTATCCCATCGGCACGGTCAGGTGCGGATAGCCTGCTTCCGCCGGCAGGCTGGCGGAATCGGGACTACCGTAACCGGCACTGCGCACGATATCGGTCAGCACGGCCGGGCCGTTGGTGGGGCAGATCACGGCATCCAGGCGCAGCCGCGTGAACAAATCGTCCAGCGCCCCGGTGGTCAGGCTTTTGAGTTCATCGCGGGCGCGGACATATTCGGGGTCACCCAGATCACCCCGCGCCTGGGACTCGGTCATGATATTCTGGCCGAACAAGACGGTTTCGCGCGGGGACGCCGCATTGAAGGCGATCAGGTCAGACAGGCTGCGCACGCGGCCCGCCGGCAGGCTGGCCAGATAGGCGTTGAGATCAGCTTTGAATTCCACCTGCAGCACCAACTTTTCGTCGGCGGCGATTTGCGGCGGCACAGTGAAGTCGTTGATCTCCACGATTTTGGCGCCTTGCGCCTTCAACGCGGCCAGCGCCTGGGCCAGCAATGCCGAGGTCTGCGCGGCAAATGCGCCAGGCGCGGCGGTGATCACGCCCAGCCTTTTGCCCCGCAGCGATGCGCCGGACAGGGCCGCGAAGTCCGACTTGTGGGTATCGGCGCCTGCGGTCACCGCATCCGTCGCATCGCTGCCGGATATCGCGTTCAGCACCAGCGCCGCATCGGCGACGCTGCGCGCCATCGGCCCGGCCGTGTCCTGGCTGTGGGAGATCGGCACGACATGGGTGCGCGACACCAAACCCACGGTTGGCTTGAAGGACACGATGCCGTTGAACGAGCCGGGACAGACCAGCGAGCCGTTGGTTTCGGTACCGATGGCTGCGGCGGCCAGGCTGGCGGCGGCCGCGGCGCCGCTACCGGACGAGGAGCCGCATGGATTGCGGTCCAGCACATAGGGATTTTTCACCAGCCCGCCCACCCCGGACCAACCCCAGATGGAATAGGAAGAGCGGAAATTCGCCCATTCGCTCAAATTGGTCTTGCCCAGGATCACCGCGCCCGCCGCCCGCAGCCGCGCCACCAGCGGCGCGTCGCGGTGGGTGACATTGCC
>CANBZE010000033.1 GCA_947373775.1 Alphaproteobacteria bacterium | reverse complement strand
CCTTCGCGGTTCGCGCCGGGCATCGCGCCCATCGGCGAAATCCCGCCGATGCGCACCACCACCGGACCGCGCGGCTTTTCCGGCAGCAGGATCTGCATCTGCCCGCCATCCAGGCCCTTGTCTTCGGCGACATGACGCGCGGTGCCCTGAATCATGGTCAAAGGCAGCGGCATGCCGGCGGTGGCTGCAACCGGCGGCGGATTGAGGAAGTCCGCGATTTCCTGGTCATAGACGATCAGGCTGCCCGACAGGCCCAGCGCCGCCAGCAACACGCCCAGGATAAGCCCGATCCACATATGCACGGTGAAAAGCGTGTGGCGGAATTTCGCGAACGTCATGGCGTCCTCATGTATCCGCCCAGCGGCGGACAAGGTTGTGGTAAAGCCCGGTCAAAGCGACGACCTGCTGCGTGTCCCCGATCTGCTTGCGCAGACCCTGGATGGACGTGTCTAGTTCGAACAGCATGGTGCGGGCGGCTTCATCGCGCACCATACTCTGGATCCAGAAAAAGGAAGACCAGCGGCTGCCCCGCGTCACCGGCGTGACGTGATGGCGGCTGGTCGCGGAATAAAGAACAAGGTCGCCCGCCGCCAGCTTGACCGAGTGGTTGCCGAACGTGTCCTCCACCACCAGCTCACCGCCATCATAGTCGGCCGGATCGGTGAGGAAGAGCGTCGCCGACATGTCGGTGCGTACCCGGATGGGGGCGCCGGTGCCCAGCGACGGCTTCACGAAGCGGACGGAATTGTCGATGTGGGAGCCGAAATTCATGCCGGGGTCATAGCGGTTGAACAAGGGCGGAAAGACGCGCAGCGCCAAGGCCGCCGACATGAAGCGTTCGCTCTGGCCCAGCGCGCTGAGAATCATGTCCCCCAGGGCGCGGGCAGCGGGCGAATCTTCGGGCACCTGCAGATTGTGCTTGGTGCCCGCCGATTGCGCGCCCGCCGTGGCCTTGCCGTCCACCCAGTCCGCGCCCGCCAGCACGCCGCGCATATGCGCGACCTGCTCGGCGGACAACAGACGGCGTATCTGGACCAGCATGCCTAGAGGTTGACTCCTGCCGAGACGGTGAAGGTGCGACCCGCCGACGGCGTACCGCGATTGCCGAACGACTGCGTGTAGTTCAGTTCGTTGGAGATATTATTGACATTGAACTGGAAGTGGAACTGCCGGATATCGTAGGTCGCCACGGCATCGAATTCCAGAGTGCGCGGAATGACGGCGATGCGGCTGAGACCCGTGGCCACCGGCGCGGTGCCGGCGGTGGTGTTACGGGCGAACAGCCTGGACTGGTAGACCGCGCCGCCGCCTACCCCTAAGCCCGGCACAAAATCATCCAGCTTGTAGGACGACCACAGTGAGAAGGCGTTCTTCGGCACGAAGATCACCTGAGTGCCGATGGTGTAGGGGTTAGGCGCGCAAACCAGGGTGGTGGTGTTGCAGAAATTGTCGCTGGTCACCTTGGAGTCCAGGAAGGTGTAGGCAACCAGCACGTTCCACTGCTCGGTGATCTGGCCGGTGGCGGAGAACTCAAGCCCCTGCACCCGGTCCTTCTCGCCCGACTGGGCGGTGGAGATGCCGCTGACCGGATCGGTGATCACCGAATTGCTCTTGAGCACCTTGAACACCGAACCGGACAGGCCCAGCGCACCGTCGAAGAAGCTCTTCTTGGCGCCGATTTCCAGGGTCTCGCTCAGCTCCGGGTCCAGCGCCTGGTTGGCGGTGGTGATCGGCGTGGGCGAACCCACGATCGAGGTGCCCTGCGGCACCGACGACTTGCCATAGGAGACGTAATAGGTCTGGTCCTCGGACTGCTCCCACACCAGGGCGCCGCGCGGATTGACCAGGGTCTGGGGTGAACGGGCGATGGTGGTCTGCGGCCCCGTCGACACCGTGCCAACTGCGGTGGAGGCGAAGGTAGGCGTGTAACGATCCATGCGCACGCCGCCGATCACCGAAATTTCCGGGGTGACATAGAAGCGGTCGGTGGCGAAGAAGGCCAGGTCCGTGGAATGGCCGCTGGACGTCACCACGCTGGTCGCCGTGTCGTTGGTGAGGCCGCCGGCGACATTGGCCGCGGTGGGCAGGATCACGCTATAGCCGGGCGGCGAGATATGCGTGGGATTGTACAGCGAGACGCCGATATTGCGGCGGTTCGGCGTATGGTTGCCCAGCGTATAGGTAAATTGCGCCGCGGTCGGAAGGGTGTAGGCGTAAATCGTGCGGTCGGCATTCTGGTAGGACGCGTCCAGCCCTGCGATGGCAATATTGCGGAAGCTGCCGAACATGTTATCGGCCTTGGCGGTGAACACATCCTGCGCGCCCCAGCTGTTCTGCTGGTACGGACCGCCGCCGCCGATCTGGCCCAGCGCCGCGCGCGGATCGGCCGTGCCGGCCGCCGAAGTCGGCGTCGCCTGGCCGAAGACCACCGCCGAGCAATAGTTGGTCGAGGTCGCGTTGGCGGATGTCTGGGTGTTCGGCGGAATGGTGAACTCGCAGGTATCCACCGTCGTGTACTGGAAATAGCGCGAATAGGCCGCGGCGCGGGTGTCGTTGGTCAAGGTCAGCCACGGCGCCGCCTGGTGCGCCCATTTCATGGTGACGATATCGGCGTCGTTGCGGTCCAAGTCGCTGGCGAACTGGGTGTTGGTGTTGCGCGGCACGCCATATTCGCTGACCGGCTCGGCGATCAACTGACCGGGCCGTTGCGCTACGGCCAAGCCATAGTCGGGATGGGCGTCAGTGTGTTGGTGCATGTAGCCCAGCGACCATTGGGTGTCGGTGCCCAGGCCAAAGCTGATGGTGGGCGCGATGCCCCAGCGGGTGCTGTGCGAGAAATCGCGGTCCACAACGCCGGTGTCGGTATACATCAGATTGACGCGCAGCGCGGCGGTGTCGGAGAAGGCATAGTTCAGGTCGGCGGTACCGCGGACATGGCCGCCATTGCCGCCTTCGATCGCGACATTATAGCGGTCCTTGAGAAACGGGGTCTTGGAGATGGTGTTGATGGCGCCGCCGGTGGTGCCACGGCCGAACATCAGGCCGGACGGGCCCTTAAGCACCTGGACTTCTTCATAGTTGAAACTGTCGCGGGCATAGGCGCCGAAATCGCGCAAGCCATCGAGATAGATATCGTCCTTGGCATCGAAGCCGCGGATGCGGAACTGGTCGCCGGCCAGAGTGCCGCCTTCGCCGATGGCGATGGTGATGCCCGGCACGTTGCGCAGCGCATCTCCAAGAGTGGTGACGGCCTGCTGCTTCATGGTGGCCGAATCGATGACGTTCACCGCCTGGGGCGTGTCCTGGATGCTGGCCGACGGCATCGGGGCCAGCGGCGGCGCATGGTTCAGGCCATTCTTGTCGGCATTGTCGTTGACCGAGACCGGGCCCAACTGCACAGGCTGCGCGGCGGCAGGCGCGGCGAGCATCAGCGTTGCCAGCACGGTGATGGAAGCGCCAGACAGCGCCAGAGACTTGCGATGAGACATTGTAAGAACCCCTTGAAGATCAGCATTGGTTTGTTTCGACCTGGCTGGCTTCCTGTGGTTCGCAAATGTGCGGAGGGGCTGGCTTGGTACGCGGACACGGCGCACTGGCTCACTTGGTGAGGATCAGCTTGCCGTTGCTCGTGAGGCGCAGACGGTATTCATCCCCGTCATGCAGCAGGACCGCTTCGCGCCCGCCGGCCATCAGATCGCTGACCGCGATCCGCTTGGGCTGGGGGGCCAAAATCGGCCGTTTGACGGGTTTCCCCGGCATGCAGTTCCCTCACTTGCGAGACGCTATCAAACACAGCGCCTTCCTATTTGCAAGTGACTTGCAAATTCAATCTCAGGAAGTGTGATTTTTGGACCAATCCCGCTTCATTTCAAGGGCTTGTCTTGTGAGCAGACGGGCGAGCCACGGCCCGCCAGGCCGACGCGCTGCCCACATTGGAAAAGATGCTGGGCTAATCCGGCAGCGCGAAGCTGATCAGGTTGGTGGAATCCATCGCCGCGACATACTGCTTGCCGTCCAGCATGTAGGTCATGGGCGAGGCCCGCCAGCTGTCATTGGCGCGGAAGCTCCACAGGGTCTTGCCGGTTTTGGCATCCACCGCCGCGAAATCCCCACCGGTCTCGCCATGGAACAGGACACCGCCGGCTGTGGTCAGCACGCCGGTATAGTTGGTCTCCTGCGGCCCGGTCAGCAGCTTTTCCCACACCATGTCGCCGGTCTCGATATTCAACGCCCGCACCAGCCGGGTGCCGACATTCGACGGATCGGGATTGGGCCCGAAGATCTTGCCGCTCTTGCGATAGATGCCGCAGTCTTCGGCCGCCATCACATAGAACAGCCGGGTCTGCGGATCGTAGGACGGCGCGTACCAGTTGGTGGCGCCGCGCACACCCGGGCAGGTCACGGTGCCATCCACCGTCGGCGTGTTGCCTTCGGTCAGGATCGGCGTGCCGTCTTTTTCGAAGCCCTTGGCCCAGGTCATCTTCTTGACGAAGGGCTTGGCCAAAAGGAACGCGCCATTGGTGCGGTCGATCACATAGAAGATGCCGCTGCGCTGGGCCGACAGCAGCAGCTTGCGCGGCTTGCCCTTCCACATCGCATCCACCAGCACCATGGACTGGGTCGCATCCCAGTCATGGGTGTCATAGGGCGTAAACTGGAAGTGCCATTTGAACTTGCCGGTCTTCGCATCCAGCGCGATTACCGAATTGGTGTAGAGGTTGCGCCCACCGCGCTCATCCGGATCGGTATCGGGATAGGGATTGCCCACCGCCCAATACAGCGTGCCGGTTTCGGCATCGTACGAGCCGGTGTGCCAGGTGGCGCCGCCACCGGTTTCCAGCGCACGGCCGACCCAGGTCTTGGCCAGCGGCATCTCGCCGGGTTTCGGGATGGTATAAAAACGCCAGGCCAGCTTGCCGCTGTCGGGGCGGTACGCCGCCAGGAAGCCGCGCATGGGGGAATCACCGCCGGCGATGCCAGCGACGATCATATCGTTCACCACCATCGGCGCCATGGAGCTGTAGAATTTGCCCTTGGCGCCCTTCTCGGGCAGCCACACGCTCCACATCACAGCGCCGGTCAGGCGGTTGAGGCAGACCAGATAGGCGTCGTCGGAAATATAGAAAACGCGATCACCCAGCACCGCCACGCCGCGATTGGGCCCGACCGGCGGGGCTGCGCTCTTGGGCGCTGAGGCGATGCCGCTGTTGCGCGGCACGCACCAGATGGGCGCACCGGTCCGGGCGTTGAGCGCGCAGACACGCGTTCCACCCGTAACAACCATCATGTCACCGACCACGATGGGCGTACCTTCCAGCCCCGAACCTCCCGGCGCAAAGAGGAACTGCGGCTGCAGTTGTTTCACATTGGCGGTGGTGATCTGGTCCAGCGATGAGAAACGGTTGCCGTCAAAGCCGCCATTGTAGCTGGTCCAGTCGCCGCGCCGCGGCTTCATGATCTGGTCGATATCGGCTTGCGTCACCGGCGCAGCTGCCGTGGCCAGCGGCCCTTCTTCCACACCAGCAAGGCTTGAGAAATAGGCCAGCAAATCGCGGCGCTGGTCCGCCGTGGCATGCAGCACCGGCATAATGGACTGCTTCTCGCGCGTCACCGAATTGTACTTCGACGCGTCCAGCAGATGCAGCTTGCCGTCCAATGTCTGGATCTGGGCTTCATGCTCGGTCTGGCCTCGCAGGAAACCGCGCAAGGTGCCGCCATCCTTCAACGCGACATCTGCGACGGCCCAGGAAAAATCCGGACAGAAGGCCCAGAAAGGACAGACGCCAAGCGTCTTCTTGCCCATCTGGCCGGTCGGATTGTCCAACCAGGCATTGATTTCCTTGATGGTGGAACGCGCACCGATCCCCGACAGGTCGGGGCCATTGCTGCCGCCGCGGCCCTTGACCATGTGACAGCCGCTGCAGCCGCCTTCGCCGAAGAAGAAGGCCTCGCCCGCCGCCACCTGCTGCGGCGGCGCGTTGCCCAGTGCGGAATCATTCATGGACTTGAGCCAGGTGGCGATGCGCATCACCTGTTCCGGCGGCAGGCTGGCAAAGGACGGCATGCCGCCGGAGATGCCGCGCCGGATAATGGCGGCGATACCGCCCGCATCCAGGCGGCGCAGATCGGGATTGTCGGCCAGTGCCGGGGCGCGATCGCCGCCGCCGCCGCCGGAGCCATGGCAGACGGCGCAATTCTTCTCGAAGTCATCCTTTGCCGCCGCGAAGACTTCCTGTGCCCGGGGGGCATGGACATATCCCAGCGCGCCAACGGCGAGCAGAACGAACAACGCGGCGGCGAGTTTTTTCATCATGCGCTTTTCAATCAGACCGGTGTCACGTCGCGATCCCAGCCCAGCCGGGGCGTGGGTAACGTCAAGGCACCTGCCGCCACCGCCGCCGCACCGGTCACGAAATCACGCCGTTTCATGCTGTGCTCCCCTTCATGCGCCGCTTTATGGGCGTTTGAAGGGAAGCCTATCGCGCCTAGTTCGCCGGTACTAGCCGGATGATGGAGCCGCCCTTGGCATCGCCATTCATGTTTTGCAGCAGCACATAGAGCAGTCCATCCGGTCCCATCTTGACGTCACGCACCCGGCCGGAATCGGCGATCACCGTTTCCTGGGAGACGATCTCGCGGTTCTTGATCTCCATGCGGATCAGCTTCTGGCCGACCATGCCGGTGATGAAGAGATTGCCTTTCCAGGCGGGGAATTTGTCCCCCGTATAGAAAGTGATGCCGCTGGGGCCGATCGAGGGGTTGTAATAGGTGATCGGATCGGTGACGCCGGTGGCGTGCAGCCGGCCGATACCCGGCTCGATCCCGAAGGTGGCCATGCCCCAGCCGTAATTCTTGCCCGGTTCGATGATGTTGACCTCATCGCCGCCCACGGGGCCATGCTCGGTTTCCCAGAAGATGCCGGTGGCCGGATCGAACGTCAGGCCTTCGGGATTGCGGTGACCGAACGTCCAGACGCTGCCCAGCGCACCCGGCGTATGGACGAAAGGATTGTCCTTGGGGATCGAGCCATCGAGGTTGAGGCGATGGATCTTGCCCAAGGGCGAGGCCAGGTTCTGGGACATCTGCATGTCATGGCGCTCGCCCATGGACCAGAAGAAGTGGCCCTTGCCGTCAAACAGGAAGCGCGAGCCGTAATGGTCGGCGGTGACGCGATAGGAATCCACCGGCGGATTAAAAAGCACCTGCTGGTCCACCCACTCATTGTTGGCGTTGACCTTGCCACGCACGATCCAGGTCATGGTCGGCGGCGACATGTTGGGCGCCTGCTCGTCGCCCGGCTGAATCTGATAGCCCGGCACCACCGTGGAAAAGGACAGATAGATCCAGCCCGTCTTGGCGAAGTCGGGTGGCACCGCCACGTCCAGCAACCCACCGTCCTGGCGTTCGAACACCGCAGGCGTGCCCTTCACCGGCGCGGACGCATTGCCGCTCTTGTCCATGAAGCGCAGCTGGCCGGAGCGCTCGGTGAAGATCAGGCGGCCATCGGGCAGGAAGGCCAGGCCCCAGGGCTGGTTCAGGCCCTTGACCAGGGTCTCGACCTTGAAGCTGGCCTTCTGGCTGTTGAACACCTTGCCCGTGATGTCGGGCACGGGTCCGACCTTGCGGTTCACGATACCGCCGCGGATGCGCAACATCGCCGGAAGCTGGGCGATCTCATCAGGGAAGAACAAAGTCTTGAGGCTGGGCATGCCCGCCGCGGTGCCGTTGGTGACCGCCTCGACGATCTGGGCATCGGTGTGGCTGTTCAGGAACTCGTTGCTGAGCAAGGCGGGCGCCTTGGAGCCGGCCGCAGCGCTGTTGCCGTGACAACCCGCGCAGGTGGTGTTGAAGATTTCGTTGGCGCGGGACTGCAGCAGCGCCGGCACCGGCGCCTGCTGCTTGCGGGCGGGGATTTTCAGTTCCTCCAGCGGCGCCGCGATGGCTTTCTGCTGCACGCCGGGTTGGGCCAAAGCGACCGACAGGCCGCCGGCAATCACGGTCGAGGCCAACGCGGCCAGCAGGATACGTTTCATGGAAGTCTCCCAAATCGCTTATTTTGCGGCGACTATACCGTCTTACCAGACTGCGGCAACGGCGCTTTCAAACTGTTCCAGGGTGAACTGGACGTCAGCATCGCTGTGCGCCGCCGAAAGCGAGCATTGCTTGGTGGCGATGGGCACAAAGAACACCCCGCGCTGAATCAGGGCCCGGCGCAGCGCCACGTCCTTGCCGAAATCATGGCCTTCGATAATGTCATGCAGGTCGGCTGGCGGCTTTTCCATCAGATAGAAAGAGAAGGCCGAGCCCTGACGCGCCACGCAGGCCTTGATGCCGCGCTTCGCAAAGATGTCCAGGATACCCGCTTCCATCGCCGCGCCCATTTTCTCCATCCGGGGATAGAGCGAATCCTTGGTGGCGACCAGGTAACGCACGGTCTCGATGGCGGCAGCGACCGCCACCGGATGGCCGTTATAAGTGCCCGCCACGAACGGACGGCGCGCGGGATCCGGATCGATAATCGAGTCCATGTATTCAGCCTTGCCGCCGACCACCGCCAGCGGGAAGCCGTTGGCCACCGCCTTGCCATAGACAACCAGATCGGGGCGCACGCCGCTGATCTCGCTATAACCGCCCACCGCATGACGGAAACCGGTCTTCACTTCGTCGAACACCAGCAGGAATCCGAACTCGTCGGCCAGGTCGCGCAGGCCTTCGAGATAACCGGGCTTGGGCTTCACCACCCCGATATTCTGCAGCAGCGGCTCGGTGATCAGGGCCGCGACAGGATAGCGGCGGCAGACATAGCGCACCGATTCCAGGTCGTTGTAATTTATCGCATGGGTGAAGTGGGTCTGGGCGATAGTGGTCCCTGCCCCCAACGGCTTGAGGGGATATTCACCCGGCGACACACGCGGCCCGATCTCGGCCAGGGTGTTGAAGACGTTTGTCGCCAACTCGTCATGATTGCCGTTATAGCCGCCCTGCATCACGATGATGTGCTGGCGATTGGTGACGGCGCGCGAAATGCGGATGGCCAGCGAGGTCGCCTCGCTGCCGGTGTTCATCAAGGTGATCTTGTCCACCGCCGGCACATTCTCGCAGATCAGTTCGGCCAGACGGCCCTCGGAGATGGACGGCCCCGCCCCGAACAGGCTGTCGCCGCTGTTCAGCGCCGCGGCGGCTGCCATGTTGATTGTCTTGAAATTGTGCCCCAGGAAATAGGGCGCAAAGCCAGCGTGATAATCGATGTAGCGCTTGCCCTCGGTGTCCCACAGGTAAGCGCCCTCGGCCTTCACGAAAGTGATGGCCGGATCGATAGCGCGGTTGACCGAGGAAATGCCGCCGGGAATGTAGCGACGGTTGTGCTGCAGCACGGTTTCTGCGGAGGGCTTATCCATGGGCGGCTTCTAATGTCCTGAGAGTTTTGGTGGTGTCGTCGATCACCTGTTCCATGCAACCAGGCTGGAACAGGGAAATCTTGATCTGGTAAAGACCCGGCTTGTCATAAGTCTCGGCCGGCGCCAGGTAACCGACATTGCCATTGACGATGTTCAGCACCATCACGGCATGGCCGGGGAAGCGGGCGCGGATTTCCTTCTGGTAGACGCTGTAGGGTTCCGCCGGCGCACCGACCAGAAACGCATCGCCCATCTGCACCAGGGTGGTCGAGACCGTTCGCGACGTGCCATCACCCACATCCCGGCGCACCATCAGCCGCCGCTCGATCCGCTCCTTCAGGGGGCGATCGGTGCAGTCTTTCAGTTGCGCCAACAGTTCGGCTTCCGTCGGCAGGTTGACGTAAGGCAGCTCAGTCTCCGAGCGGGTTATCTTCAGCGCCGTGCTGGCGGGCTTGGGACGCAGGCTCCAGCGGCCCAGCCGCGCGCCGGAGTCTTCGATGCGATCGAAAGCGATTTCCTGTTCCGGCGGCAACATGCCGGTCAGGGTGGACAGCGCCGCGTAGCCGAGCTGGCGGCCATTCTGGTCGGCGATGGCGGTATCGCTTTCATAGGAGCGCAGCGGCGTCATGTCGCCCGACGCGCCGTGCAGGAAGAAACAGGGGGCGCCGCCGGTGTCGCGCTCCACCACTTCGCGCATGGCGCCATAGTAATCGGGCGAGATCATCTTGTTGCCGCCGCCCAGCGACACCGGATGACAGGCATAATTGACCATGGTGGCGAGGATCTTGCCCTTGGCGTCAGTGACACGGCCCACCAGCACCGTGTCGTCGCTGGGGCCATCGGGATTGACACTGCAAAGGAAGGTCTCGCTGTCCAGCACCAGGTCGCGGTTGCGCGCCAGGTCGCAGTGACCGCTGGCCCAGGATGCCACGGCCGGTTGCACGTTCGCCTTGGATTCCAGAATGACCTTGACCGCGCCTTCCACGATCTTGTCGCGATAGGGCGGGATCAACTCGCCACCCTGGCGATGCAGGTTCTGCAGGTTGGTGATGGGCCCTGAATGGGTATGGCCCATATGGGTGATGAGCTGGTCGTTGCGGATGCCCGATTGTTTCAGGATGCGCTCACGGATTTCCATCTCATGGGCGTTGTCGTACCACCAGCCCAGATCGAAGCAGACCAGATAGAGTTCGATTTGCGGATCGCCGCCGCGAATGAACATGCTGGTGACATAGAGCGGGCGATGGATGCCTTCGGCCGCGTCATGCTTGGCGCTGCCCCAGGACCGCGAATAGATGCCGTCGGGCGGGGTGATGTCGGCTTTCGCCACACCGATCTCGCCTTTGAATTCCGATTGCCGGATCACCAGATCCGCAAGGTTTTTCTTGTTCATGGCCCTGTTCCTGTCGGGAAGAAGAGTTGGGAGAATACCACCATGGCGGCCAAGGTCAGCAGCAATGACAGGCCGGCCCACAGCACCACGCTGCTGTACCATTTCTCGCCCAGGCCTTGGCGCAGGGTTTCCCCGGAATTCCAGAAGGTCACGGGGTCCGGGTCGGTTCCGGGGGTGGGGGTGGGATGCGCCAGGGTCCCCAATATGCAGGCCAGCATGGACAGCGCCAGGCAGACCGGCGCCTGGTTGCCGAAGGGATAGAACCAGCCCGGCAGGTGTGGAAACGGCCAGGTAAAGGCGGCCACCTTGAATGCGATGCCGACGCCAAAGCCGGTGATGATGGCGGCGATGGCCCCCGCTCCGTTGGTGCGCTTCCACAGCAGGCCCACCCACAGGATGGCGGCGAAGGGCGGCGCCACCAAAGCGTTGATGGTCTGCATATATTGATAGATGCCGGCATCCATCCGGCTGATGGCGATGGCCATGGCAATGCCGGCCAGAATGGCGGCGAAGGACGCCCAGATGCCGAAGCGCACCTTCTGTTTTTCCGTGGCCGACTTGTTGATCAGCGCGGCATAGATGTCGAATGTCAGAATGGCGCCGGTGGCATTGACCACCGAGCTGATGGTGGACTGCACGGCACAGATCAGCACCGCCAACAAAAGTCCGCGCAGGCCGGCGGGAAAGAATTCGCGCACCAGCACGACAAAGCCACCATCGGCGCGATGATTGGCCGTGGCCCAGTCGGCCAGCATGAATTCGGGATGGCGCGCGAACAGGATCAGGCCCGGCAACACGATGATCAGCGGCAGGAACAGCTTGGCGTAACCGGCCATCACCATGCCCATGCGGGCATGCCAGATGTCGCGCGCACCCAGCACGCGCTGAACGATGAACTGGTTCATCACCCCGTACCACACGCCCACCGCCAGGAAACCGAGGAAGGTGCCGGTCCAGGGTGTCAGCGGATGGTCGGGCGGCTGGAACACCGTCAGCCGATTGTACGTGCCGTAATGGGTGAGATGCGGGCTGGAGGCCAGCAGCGCG
>CANBZE010000032.1 GCA_947373775.1 Alphaproteobacteria bacterium | reverse complement strand
GGGCGCTTCAGCCGCCAGGGCGGGCGTGCTCAAAACCAGCAACAGCGGCAGGGCAAACATGGGGCGCATGGGGTAATCCTTTGGCGGAGCGATATGTGAGCGTTTTTGCAGCCATCCGGTCAAGGCTTTGACCTTTTCGCGCCAAACCCGGATCATGGCCCCAACAACAGAGGTGGAACATGCGCAAGACAATCGGGGCCATCGCTGCCGCTTTTTTGATCGCCGCCGCGCCTGTCCAGGCGCAGAGCCGCGAAAAAATCATCATCGACAGCGATATCGGCGACGATATCGATGACGCTTTTGCGCTGGGGCTGGCCTTGTCCAGTCCGGAATTCGAAATTCTGGGCGTTTCGGCAAGTTTCGGCGATACCGCCACGCGCGCGCGCATGTTCGACCGGATGCTGGGCGAGCTGGGTCGCAGCGACATTCCCGTGGCGATGGGGGCGCCCGCCGCCGTCAACCTGAACGCCTTCACCCAGCGCCGCTATGCCGAGGGTGGCAACGTCGCGGCCCGCCCGCATCCGGCTGCGGTGGATTTCGTTCTGGGACAAGCGCGCAAATATCCCGGCCAGGTCACCCTGGTGGCGATCGGGCCTCTGCCCAATGTCGGGGCGATGATCGACAAGGACCCGGCAGCGTTCAAAATGCTCAAGCAGGTGGTGATCATGGGCGGCTCGATCCGCACCATGAACGATCCCTATGGCGTGGCAGCACCGATCGCGCCGCACCCCGAATGGAACATCAAGAACGACATCGCCGGGGCCAAGAAGCTATTCGCCTCGGGTGTGAAATTGAAAATGATGCCGCTGGATTCTACCGCCAACCTGAAATTCCATGACGTGGCGCGCACCGCCTTGTTCGCCCATGGCAGCATGCTGACCAATATCCTGGCGGGTCTTTATTACGAATGGAGCGCCGCCACGCGCGCGCCCACACCCACCCTCTACGATCCCATGACCTTGGCGGCCCTGCTGCAACCCTCGCTGTGCCCGCTGATCCCGCTGCACATCACGGTGGACGATGCCGGCAACACCAAGGAGACCCCGGGCGCGCCCAATGCCGAAGTCTGCCTGCATTCCGATGCCGACGCCTTCGCGCAATTCTATGTCCGGCGCGTGACGGGCCACTGATGAGCACGGACATCCACAACCAGGCCATGGCGGCGCAAAAGGCCGGCAACCTGGCCGAAGCCGAGCGGCTGTACCGCCAGATTCCAGGCCAAGTGCCCGAAGTGCTGGTCAACCTGGGCAACCTGCTCGCCCGCCAGGGCCGCCATGCCGAGGCCATGAAATTCTATGACCAGGCGGTGGCGTCGCGCCCGGATTTCTTCGAGGCCCTGTTCAATCGCGGCAACCTGCTGCTGGAACTGAAGCGCAACGAAGAGGCGCTGGAAAGTTATGACCGGGTTCTGGCGGCGCGCCAGGATTTCCCCGGGGTGTGGAACAATCGCGGCACCGCCCTGCGCGGCCTGCACCGGCTGGACGAGGCGTTGGCCAGTTTCCAGCGCGCGGCCACCCTGGCGCCGGGCCATTTCAACGCCCTGACCAATGCCGCCGTCATCCTGTGGGACATGAAGCGGCTGCCCGAAGCGCTGGCGGCGGCGGACCGCGCGCTTGGCGTGCAGCCCGGCTTCGCCGAAGCGTTGTATGTCAAAGCCAATATCCTGCGCGACCTGGGGCGGACAGACGAAGCGCTGATCGCCTATGAAGCGGCGCTGAAATCCAACCCCGCCCATCCCCATGCCCTGAACGGCGCGGCCCAGGTGGCGCGCATCGTTTGCGACTGGAATCGCACCGAGGTGCTGACACCGCGGGTGATCGAGAACGCGCCCGGCGGCCGCGCCGTGATCCAGCCTTTTGTGCTGATGGGTTATAGCGACGATGCCGCCCTGCAGCGGCGCTGCGCCGAAAGCCTGGTGCGCAAGTTCGTGCCCCGGCGCCCGGCCCTGCGGGATGTGCCGCGCTATGGCCATGACAAGATACGCCTGGCTTACCTGTCAGCCGATTTTCACCAGCATCCCACGGCCCGGCTGATGGTCGAACTGTTCGAGCGTCACGACCGCAACCGGTTCGAAGTCACCGCCATCGCGTTTGGTCCCGATGACGGCAGCACGTTGCGGGCGCGGCTGAAGAAAGCTTTCGACCGCTTCGAGGATATGCGGGGCAAGAGCGACGCCGAAGTGGCGCGGATGCTGCGCGAGCGCGAGATCGACATCGCGGTGGATCTCAACGGCCATACCGCCGAGGGCCGGCCGGGCATCTTCGCCTGGCGCCCCGCGCCGGTGCAGGTGAATTACCTGGTTTATCCCGGCACCACGGGCGCGGACTTCATGGACGTGATCCTGGCCGACCGCATCGCCCTGCCGGCCGACCAGCAGCCTTACATGCGCGAGAAGATCGTGCATCTGCCCGACAGCTATCAGGCCAACGACGCGACGCGCGTCGTGCCGCTGCCGCCATCACGCGCGGAAGCGGGCTTGCCGCAAACCGGCTTTGTCTTCTGCTGCGTCAACAACAGCTGGAAGATCACAGCGCCCATGTTCGACATCTGGATGCGGCTGCTGAGCCAGGTGGATGGCAGCCTTCTGTGGCTGCTGGACGGCCCGCACGCCAACAATTTGCGCAACGAAGCCATAGCGCGCGGCGTGGATCCGGCGCGGTTGGTGTTCGCGCCCAAGCTGCCGGCGGAACAGCATCTGGCGCGGCACCAATTGGCCGACCTGTTCCTGGATACCCTGCCCTACAATGCGCACACCACCTGCAGCGACGCGCTGTGGGCCGGGCTGCCGGTGGTGACCTGTTACGGCAAGTCCTTTCCCGGCCGTGTCGCCGCCAGCCTGCTCAAAGCCATCGATCTGCCCGAACTGGTGACAGCCACGCCGCAACTGTATGAAGCCCTCGCCCTGGAGCTGGCGCAGAATCCGGCACTGCTGCAAGCCACGAAGGAAAAACTGGCGCGCAACCGCACCACCACCCCGCTGTTCGACAGCGAGCGCTTCCGGAAAAATATCGAAGCCGCTTATGAAGCGATGCTGGCCTGACACCCAGTTGTCATGGCCCGCAAATGCGGGCCATCCAAATGACGTCTGCGCCATACTTTCCAACACAGGCACGAACCCAACTGGATGGCCCACACTCCGGTGGGCCATGACAGTTACGCTTTAAAGCGCCTTGGGGCGCTTCTTGGGATCGAAGCCGTAAAAATGCTCCGGATTTTCCACCAGGATGCGATGACGCAGCTTGGCGTCCGGCACCCACTTGGCCATCAGGTTCAGCAAGGTGACGTCGTCGGGCATCGCCACCGGATTCAATTTCTTGGTGGCGTCGGGATGGGGCCAGTCGCTGCCCCAGACGCAGCGCTCGGGCGCGGCCTTGATGTAGCCCATCGCGGCAGCGCTGGCGCCGGCATAATCGGGCGGTGTGCCGCCGCCATACAGATAGGCGCCTGACACCTTCACCCAGCCATGGCCGCTGTCCAGCAGCTTGCGCACGGTGACGTACTGCGGGCCCTTGTCGTCCACGGCGCGGCCCAGGTGATCGATGATCACCGGCACCGGCAGGCCCAGCAGCACCGATTCCATCTGCACCAATTGTTCGGGCGGCATGTTGCACTGGATATGCCAGCCCAGTGCCGCGATCCGCTTGGCCAGCGGCATGACTTCATCGGCGCTCACCGGATTGCCCAGGCCGAACTGCACCCGCACCCCGCGCGTGCCGGCGGCATGCAAGATCTTCAGCTCCGCATCGGTGACCGCGCTGTTGACGACACAGACAGCGCGGGCGTTCTCGCCCATCTGGGCCAGCACATCCAGCAGACAGCGATTGTCGGTGCCGTAGGTGCTCGGCTGCACCATGACATTGCGGCTGGTGCCCAGCGTCTTCTGCAGCGCCTTGTAATCACTGACCGTGGCATAAGGCGGAGTCAGCACCGCCTTGGGGTTGAAGGGAAAGCGCGGATCGTAAATGTGATGATGGCTGTCGCAGGCACCGTCCGGCACTGCGAACGTCACCTTGGGGTCCTTGGCAAAGGCGGGCGTGGCGGCCAGCGCCATTCCGGCGACAACGGTACGGCGATCAACGCACATCACTTCTTCCCCGCATAGGTGACTTTCCAGATCGTCTGGCCCTGGTCGTCGGCCACCAGCAGGCTGCCGTCCTTGGCCACCGCCAATCCGACGGGGCGGCCCCAGGCCTTGGGCGGATTCTTCGATCGCCCATCCCAGAAGCCGACCAGGAAATTATCGTAGCCGCCGACGGGACGACCGTTCTTCATGCGGATGCGCACCACCTTGTAGCCATGCGGCTGGCTGGTATTCCACGAACCGTGCAGCGACACAAAGGCATCGCCCTTATAATCGGCGGGAAAACTACTGCCCGTATAGAACGCCAGGCCCGTCGGCGCGCTGTGCGCCGGGAACAGCACGTCGGGGGTGATCGCCTTGGCCACCATGTCGGGCCGCTTGGCGCCCAGATCGGGATCGGGCATCTGGCCGGTATAGCTCCAGGGATAACCGTAGAAACCGCCCGGCTTCACAGAGGTGAAGAAATCCGGCGGCAGGTTGTCGCCCAGCCCGTCGCGCTCATTGGTGGCGACGAACAGATCGTGGGTGCCCGGATAGAACGCCACGCCCACCGGGTTGCGGATGCCGCTGGCGTATTCCACCAGCTGGCCGTCCTTGATCTGGAAGATCTTGGCGCCTGGCTGATACTCCGAGACATTGTCGTGGCTGCCCATCTCCACGAACATCGCCCCATCCGGCGCGATGGCGAAGTTGCGGGTGCCGTGCATGCCCGAATTGCGCAGGTCCGGCGTCTTGGTGACCTGTTCCAGCTTGCCGGCTTTGGTCGCGCCCGCGACATAGGGCGTACGCCAGATGGCGATCTGGTCGCTGATGTACACAAAACCGTCATGAACCGCGACGCCGGAGGGATTGTGCAGCCCTTCTGCAAACGTAAAGCGCTCGTCGGCCGCGCCGGTGCCCTTGCTGTCACGCAGCAGGGTGACCTTGTTGGCCTTGCGCTCCGACAGGAACACATCGCCATTGGGCGCGATCCCCATGAAACGTGGAAAGGTCAGCTTGTCGGCATAGATCGAGACGGTGAACCCCTTTGGCGCCCGGGGCATCATGCCGGCGGGACGCGGGATCACTTCATTGTTGTTGGCCACGGCCGGGCTGGCATAGGGCTTGGGCAGGTCCGATGGTTTCAGCAGGAAGTGTTGGCCCGGCTGGTCCACCGCCGCCCAGGCGGCGCCGGACAGCAGCAAAAGCATCGTCACGGCACGGATCGTCATGTCCCCTCCAGGCGCCGCATTTTGCGGCTTTTTGTGGCGGCGAGAATGGCCGGGCGCGACTTCAAAAACAATGGTGCGGCGCGCGGGGACCGGCTAAAAGCGCCGCCATGACCGAGATGGAAACCCGCAAGACGCAGGCGCGCGCCTGGTTTGAAAGCCTGCGCGACCGCATCATGGCGGCGTTCGAGGCGCTGGAAGACCAGGCGCCCGCCAACCTCTATCCCGGCGAGGCCGGGCGCTTTGTCAAAACACCCTGGTCGCGCGGCGAAGGCGAAGGCGGCGGCGTGATGGGCATGATGCGCGGCCGGCTGTTCGAAAAAGTCGGCGTGCACACCTCCACGGTGTTCGGCGCCTTTTCCCCGGAATTTGCCAAGCAGGTGAAAGGCGCCGGCGAAGACCCGCGCTTCTGGGCCAGCGGCATCAGCCTGATCGCCCATATGAAAAATCCGCGGGTGCCTGCGGTGCACATGAACACCCGCATGATCGTCACCACCGAAAGCTGGTTCGGCGGCGGCGCGGACCTCAATCCCACGCTCGACGCCGCGCGCACCCCGCGCCATCCCGACACGGTGGACTTTCACCAGCGTCTGAAGAAGGCGTGTGACGGTTTCAACACCGACTGGTTTCCCAAATACAAGAAATGGGCTGACACGTATTTCTGGCTGCCGCATCGCCTTGAGCAGCGCGGCGTGGGCGGCATCTTCTATGACCATCACGACTCGGGCGACTGGGCGCGCGACTTTGACTTCACCAAAGCCGTGGGCGAAGCCTTCCTGGACATCCAGCCCCAGATCATCGCCCGCCGCATGGAAGAAGCCTGGACCGAAGAGGAGCGTCATGAGCAGGCCAAATGGCGCGGCCGCTATGTCGAGTTCAATCTTCTGTATGACCGCGGCACCCATTTCGGGCTGAAGACCGGCGGCAATGTCGAAAGCATCCTGTCGTCCATGCCACCGGTTGCGGAATGGAAATGAGGCTGGGATCGCGCGGCTCGCCGCTGGCGCTGGCCCAGTCGCGGCTGGTGGCGGCCATGTTGGGCGTCAGCGAAGCCGCCATCCAGAGCTTCATGACCAGCGGTGACCGGATCCAGGGCCGCCTGCAGGAGCAAGGCGGCAAAGGCCTGTTCACCAAGGAGCTGGATGAAGCCCTGCTGGACGGGCGCATCGACATCGCCATCCATTCCATGAAGGACCTGCCGACCCGCATGCCGGACGGAATTGTGCTGGCCTGCGTGCCCTCGCGCGAAGACCAGCGCGATGCGTTCATCGCCACCCGCGCCAAGACGCTGATGGAATTGCCGGCGGGCGCCACGGTCGGCACCGCCAGCTTGCGCCGCCAAGCCCAGACACTACACGCGCGGCCCGACTTGAAAGTGGAACTGTTGCGCGGCCGGGTGGAAACGCGGCTGGCCAAAATCGAAAGCGGCGCCTTCGACGCGACCTATCTGGCGCTGGCCGGATTGAAGCGGCTGGGACTGGAACGTCATGCTGCCTCCATCGTGGACAGCGACACCATGCCGCCGGCCCCGGGACAGGGCGCACTGGCCATCACCTGCCGCACGGACGATGCCAGGACCATCGCCCGCCTTGCGCCGATCAACATCAGCGAACACGCCATCACCACCACCGCCGAGCGCGCCTTCCTGCAGGCGCTGGACGGTTCCTGCCGCACACCCATCGCTGCACTGGCGCGGATCGACAACGGCACGCTCTCATTTTTGGGCGAAGTGCTGACGCCGGACGGCAAGCATTGCTGGCGGCGGCAACACAGCGTGGCGTTGGGAAGCGATGCCGCGGAAACCGCCCGCGCTTTGGGTTTGAAGTTGGGCGCGGAGATCAAAACGGAGGCGGGTCCGCTTTATCAGGCCCATTTCGGAGACAATGGCTGGTAGCTCTCGCTATTGCAGCACGTTTAAGCCCTTTGCATCCCCGGTTTTTTGGACCAGCATCCCGCTAGAAAAAGGCGCATAGCACCACGCTGGGGAGAAATATCATGCTGAACAAACGCAACTTCATGACGGGCACTTTGGCCGCCGGCATGGTGACCGGCGCGGCCGCCGCGGCGCTGGCGCAGGCCGCTGCGCCGGCCAACGGTCTCAACCCGCCGCGCGAGATTCCGCATGGCATGATGAAGACCACCCGGATGTTCAAGTATCCCAAGGGCTATGGCAACGGGTTGGCAGTTGCGCCCGAAGGCCTGTGGATCGCGGAACAGAAATTGTCCGGCGACGGCGCCAAGCGCTATGGCCTGCCCGAACCCACCGACCTGCGCGAAGCCGCCTGGCTGGTGGACTGGAACGGCAAACTGCTCAAGACGGTGATGACCAACTGCCGCAACTGTTCCGGCATGGCTTACGGCGACGGCAATGTCTGGATGATGGCCAATCAGGCGCCGCAGGGCTGTTTCCAGGTCGACATGAACAGCAAGGAGATCAGCCATCGCCAGATCCCGCTGGCCCTGCCCGGCCAGGACGGCGGCGGCAGCCATGGCGCGCAATGGCATAACGGCAAATTGTGGATCGCGGCGCTGCGCCCCAAGCTGCTGCTGCGGGTCGATCCCAAGACCTGGGTGCCGGAAGTGGCGATCTCGACCTACACCTCGCCCGACAAGCCGCGCACCCATGACATGACCATCGATGACAAGGGCGATATCTGGCTGGTGCTGGGCAATGACAGCAAGAACTACAAGGAAGGCAAGCCGGGGCTGGTGAAGTATGATGGCAAGACCGGCCAGATCATCGGCACCTGGGATTTCCTGCCCGGCTCCTGCGATCCGCATGGCCTGGAATTCCACAACGGCACATTGATCAGCTGCGATGCCGGTATCCATCCCGGTTGGCCCAATGGCGACAGCCCGCATTCGGGCTGGGTCTTCAAGATCGAACCGGCGTAGGAACAGCACATGATGAAGCGCAGAAATTTCCTCGCCGCCGCCGCGGTCTCACCCGCCGCCGCCCTGCCCGCATTGGCGCAGCCAGCGCATTCCGCCTGCCTGCCCGACTGGTCGAAAATTCCGACCCGCGCCGCTAGCAAGATCGAGGTGCTGTACAAGACCAAGCATGGCCAGCCCAACGGCCTGGCCATCGCCTCGACACCTGGACAGATGTGGGTGCTGGATCAGGGCGCCGGTCACTGGATCACCCTGACCAACATCAAGGACGGATCGACCGTGCGCGAGTTCCAGGCCGATGTCGTCGGTCCCAGCGGACTGGTGCAGGACGGCGAGACAATGTGGATCACGTCCACGCACAATTCGCTGATCGTGCATTGCGACCTGAAGGGCAAGACCATCGCCAAGTATGTGACCCCGGGCGCGGGCCGCATCTATGAGCGAGAGGACGATCCCAAGGGGCGCTCCTCGCCGCTGAAGCCTGCCTGGCCGGACCTGCCGCGCGGCATCGGCCCGGCGCAGAGCGGCAATGTCGGCAACAACACCGGCAAGGGATTGCCGCCAGGGCAGTTGCCGCTGGATGCCGAGGAAGGCTCGGGCGGCACCGGCGCGCATGCCATCATCCTGGACGGTGATTACCTGATCTATGCCTGCCCGCCGGCGCGGGCGATCTTCACCATCAACAAGAAGACCTGGAAGGTGAAATCCAGCTGGCCGGTGCCGGGCAACCGCACCCATGGCATGAGCTGGGGCAAGACGCAGGGCACCATCTGGTCGTCTGATTCAAATCTGAATGCGTTTTTCCGCCACGATGCCGCCACCGGGACTATTCATGAGCGGGTGCAGTTGCCGGATACCTCGCCGGTGATTCACTGCGCCAAGCTGGTGGGCGACGACATGTATTTCTGCGACGACATGGGCTGGATGGCCCGGTTCAAGATTTGAACCCATTGTCATGGCCCGCCGGAGTGCGGGCCACCCAGCTTGGGCGAGCTGCGTGATAGATAGTTGAACGCAGCATCACTATTGATACCGGCCTTGCGTCACCTGGGTGGCCCGCATTTGCGGGCCATGACACCGGAGTTAATCGACCCGAAAACCGGGGCGCAGCGCGATATAGGACTGATCCAGCGCCGCGATGCTGGGGCAACCTAGCAGCTTGAGGGTGCGGATGATGTCGGCGCGGAAAATCTCGATGGCGCGCTCGATCCCGGCATCGCCCGCCGCCGCCATGCCATAGGCATAGCCGCGTCCCAGCAGCACCGCCTTGGCGCCCATCGCCAGCGCCTTGACCATGTCGCTGCCGCGGCGGATGCCGCCGTCGAACAACACTTCGGTCTGGCCGCCCACCGCTTCCAGGATTCCCGGTAGCACACGCAACGATCCCGCCACGCCGTCGAGCTGGCGGCCGGCATGGGTGGACACCACGATACCCTGTGCGCCGTAATCGACCGAGCGTTTGGCGTCATCGACCGTCACGACGCCCTTCATCACGATGGGGCCATCCCACAATTCGCGAATCCATTTCAGGTCGGTCCAGGACACCTGCGCCGATTCCAGCGCCGCCGCCACGTCGGTCGCCGCCAGCGGGCCGGAACCGGGCACCACGATGTTAGGAAAGGGCCGCGTCATGCCGTCGGCGAGAAACCCCGCCAGCCAGCGCGGATGCGCCAGGATGTTGGGAACATACTTGGCCTTGGCCAGGATGCTCTTGCCCATCAGCTCCTTCATGCCGTTGCGGAAGTCGCGCTCGCGATTGCCCGCCACTGGCGTATCAATGGTGACGAACAGCGCCTTGTAGCCGGCCGCTTTGGCGCGCGCGATGGCGCCTTCGGCGGCGCCGCGTCCGCCGGCCAGATACAATTGATAGAAAGTCGGGCCGTTCGACTCTGCTTTTACGTCTTCGATGGTGTGGCCCGACATGGTGGACAGGATATAGCCGGTGCCGTTGTTGCCGGCCGCCTTCGAAGCCGCCAGCTCACCGCGCGGATGCATCAGCCGCGAATAGCCGATGGGCGCCAGCAGGAACGGCAGGTCCAGCTTCTGGCCCAGCACCGTCACACCCAGATCGCAGGACGGCGTTGCCACGGCAAAGCGCGGCTTGAACAGCACTTCGGTAAAGGCGCGCTCGCTGTCCTTGAGCGTGATTTCCTCGTCGGCGGCGCCGTCGAGATAATCGAATACGCCGTCGGGCAGACGGGCGCGCGCCAGGCGGCGCATATCCTTGATGTTGACGACGCGCGGAGAAGCCAGACTCATGGGAAGACCTGTGAAATCGGGGGCTTTATGCCCGCAAACCCGTCGCTTTAAAAGGCCGAAATCCCCGTCTGGGCCCGGCCCAGCACCAGGGCGTGGATATCATGGGTGCCTTCATAGGTGTTGACGGCTTCCAGGTTCAGCATGTGCCGCACCACGTGATAATCGTCGGCCACGCCGTTGCCGCCATGCATGTCGCGGGCGGCGCGCGCGATGTCCAGCGCCTTGCCGGCATTGTTGCGCTTCAGAAGGCTGATGGCCTCGGATGCCAGCTTGCCCTCTTCCATCAGCCGCCCCGCCTGCAGGCAGGCGGTCAGGCCCAGGGTGATCTCAGTCTGCATGTCGGCCAGCTTCTTTTGATAAAGCTGGTTGGCGGCCAGTGGCCGGCCGAACTGCTTGCGTTCCAGGCCGTAACTGCGCGCCGCGTGCCAGCAGAACTCCGCCGCCCCCATCGCCCCCCAGGAAATACCGAAGCGCGCATGGTTGAGACAGGCGAACGGTGCCTTCATGCCGTCGGCCTGCGGCAGCATGCGATCGGCCGGAATGGCGACAACATTCATGGCGATCTGGCCGGTGACACTTGCGCGCAAGGAAAACTTGCCGTCGATCTTGGGCGTGGTCAGGCCTTTGTCACCGCGCTCCAGGAGGAAACCTTTGACGCGGCCGTCCAGCTTGGCCCACACAACCAGCACATCGGCGACGGGCGCGTGGGTGATCCAGCTCTTGGTGCCGTTCAGCACAAAGCCGTCCGCCGTCTTGATGGCCTTGGATTGCATGGCGCCGGGATCAGAGCCGGCTTCCGGCTCGGTCAGGCCGAAGCAGCCGATCCATTCGCCGGCCGCCAGTTTGGGCAAATACTTTTTCTTCTGCGCCGCGCTGCCAAATTCATGGATGGGGTGCATCACCAGGCTGGACTGCACCGACAGTGACGAACGGAACGCCGAGTCCACCCGCTCCACTTCCCGCGCGATCAACCCGTAAGCCACCGGCGAGACGCCGCCGAATTCTTCCTGAGTGCTGCCCAGCAGGCCGAGCGCACCCATTTCTTTCAGGATGCCAGGATCGAAGCTTTCATCCCGGTGCATGTCCCGCACCCTGGGCATCAGCCGGCCTTGCGCAAAGCCGCGCGCGGTACCCTGCACCAGCTTTTCCTCCTCGCGCAGCGAGGCTTCCAGCAACAGCGGATCAGCCCAGTCAAACGCGGGCCATACTTGCGGCATATCCCCAGCCCATAAAAACGGGGAGGCGAAATGCTTCCCGCCTGGAAAGCATATCGCCATCCCCATTTCTCATCAAAGAGGGCCGGGGTGGACTTAATTGGACTTGGTGACCTGGCCCACGGCCACGCCGGCCTTGCTGCCGACACCCGGATTGACGGCATGCTCGTCCTTGGGCGCGGTCGGCATGGTCTGGTCGGTGTGCCCGGCCAGTTTGGCGTTGGTGTTGGCGTCGCCGCCCGGCTTGCCGTTGCGCAGATCATTCTGGGGATTGGCCATTGGTGTGCTCCGAAAGGGTTCCGGAGCGGTAACGGCCAAGGCGGCTATTTGTTGCCCCGGGATGCGGAGATCCAGTCCGCCACATCCTTGTCCACCGCCTCGCCTTCCAGATCGCGCAGCAGCATGTGGTAGCCATGCGCGTATTTCCGGACGGTAGCCTTGGATCCCAGGCCCGCAATCACCGCCTGGGTGGGCGCCGCCGGAATGACCTGGTCATTGGCGCCATAAAGGAAAAGAATCGGCGGCGCGGTCTTTATGCCATCGGGCGCGGTGCGCGCCTCGTCCATCAAAT
>CANBZE010000031.1 GCA_947373775.1 Alphaproteobacteria bacterium | reverse complement strand
TGCTGAAGCTTCCCGCCGGTGAACTCAGGCTGGAAGAAAGCCAGGCCGCTGCGGCGGCGGGGCAGGTGCGTCTGGCCGAAGCCTATGCCGACATGCTGGCCAGCCGGGATATCGTCGCGGCCCAGGTGCTGTTGACCTTCGGCGATACCGAGGAACGCCGCCGCTATCTCAACGCCCGCGCCACCTTGGGCACCCTGATCGAGCTGGGCGCGGTGCCGGTGATCAACGAGAACGACACGGTTGCCACCGCCGAAATCAAATTCGGCGACAATGACCGGCTGGGCGCGCGCGTCGCCTCCATGATCGGCGCCGACCGGCTGGTGCTGCTGTCGGATGTCGACGGGCTTTATACCGCCGATCCCGGCAAAGATGCTTCGGCCAGGCATATTCCCGAAGTCACCGCCATCACGCCGGAAATCGAAGCCATGGCGGGCGGCTCCATTTCGGGTCTTGGGCGCGGCGGCATGACCTCCAAGCTGATCGCCGCCAAGATCGCGATGGGCGCGGGCTGCGATGTCATCCTGGCCAAGGGCGAAAGCCTCAATCCGCTGTCGGCGATCCAGACGGGCGCCAAGCACACCATCTTCCGCGCCAGCCTGACGCCGGCCGCCGCCAAGAAGCGCTGGATCGCCGGTGTGCTGCGTCCTGAAGGCGCGTTGGTGATCGACGAGGGCGCGGTGCGCGCCCTCAAGGACGGCAAGAGCCTCTTGCCCGCCGGTATCCGCCAGATCGATGGCCGGTTCGAGCGCGGCGATGCGGTGGTGGTCAAGGACCGGGACGGCCGCGAAATTGCCCGCGGTTTGGCGGCCTATAATGCGTCCGACGCAGAGCGGATCGCCGGCAAACGCACGGTCGAAATCGAGGCTATTCTGGGCTATCGTGGGCGGGACGAAATGATCCACCGCGACGACTTGATCCTGACGGGAAATGGACATGACGGTTCATAATTCTTCCGATGCACTGGCCGCTGAGATGATGGCGGTGGGCGCCGCCGCGCGCGATGCGGCCCGCGCCATGCGCGAAGCCGGCGGTGACGCCAAGACCAAAGCCCTGACCATTGGCGCCGCCGCCATCCGTTCCCGCGCAGCCGAGATTTTGGCCGCCAACAAGGGCGACATCGAAGCGGCCAAGGCCGCAGGCATGGCCGCCCCCCTGCTGGACCGGCTGATGCTGAATGATGCCCGCATCGAAGCCATGGCGGCGGGAATCGAGACCGTTGCGGCGCTGCCCGATCCGGTCGGGCGCGAACTGGCGCGCTGGTCGCGGCCCAATGGGCTGGACATTGCCCGCATCGCCACCCCCATCGGCGTGATCGGCATCATTTATGAATCCCGGCCCAATGTGACGGCGGATGCCGGCGCCCTCGCCTTGAAGTCCGGCAATGTCGCCATTCTGCGCGGTGGTTCCGATTCCATTCGCTCCTCGCTCGCCATCCAGGCGGCGATGGCCGAAGGCTTGAAAGCGGCGGGCTTGCCCCAGACCGCGATCCAGGTGGTCAAGTCCACCGACCGCGCCGCGGTCGGCATGATGCTGGAAGGCCTTGGCGGTACTGTCGATCTGATCGTGCCGCGTGGCGGCAAGGGCCTGACGGGCCGCGTCATCAACGAGGCACGCGTGCCGGTGCTGGCCCATCTGGAAGGGCTTTGCCACGTCTACCTGCATTCCGCCGCCGATCTGGGGAAATCCCGCAGCATCGCGCTGAACGCCAAGATGCGGCGCACCAGCGTGTGCGGCGCGGCCGAAACTCTGCTGGTGGACAAGGCGGTTCTAACGTCGCAAGGCCTGCCCGTGCTGGAAGACCTGGCCAAGGCCGGCTGCGAGATTCGCGGCGACGAGGCGGTGCGCGCCGTTTATCCCGCCGCCAAGCCTGCCACCGAGGAAGACTGGAAGACCGAATATCTGGACGCCATCATCGCCGTGCGGGTGGTGGGCGGGCTGGAGCAAGCCATCGCTCATATTGAGAAATACGGTTCGCACCACACCGACTCCATCGTGACGGAAGATCAGGTCGCCGCCGAAACCTTTATGAACAGCGTCGACAGCGCCATCGTGCTGTGGAACGCCTCCACCCAGTTCGCCGATGGCGGCGAGTTCGGCATGGGCGCGGAGATCGGCATCGGTACCGGCAAGATGCATGCCCGCGGCCCGGTCGGCGCCGAACAGCTCACCACCTTCAAGTACGTGGTGCGCGGTACTGGCCAGACCCGTCCATGAAGTTCCGCCCTTGAGCTGGATCCGGCCTCCCGGTCCCGTCAGTTACGGACTGCGCATCGGCCTGCTGGGCGGCAGTTTCGATCCGGCCCATGGCGGCCATCTCTATGTCAGCGACATAGCAAAAAAGGCGCTGAAGCTGGACTATGTCTGGTGGCTGGTATCGCCGGGCAATCCGCTCAAGCCCGCGCCTGATGCGCTGGCGGTGCGGCTGAAACGGGCGCGCCTGCTGGCCCGTGACCAGCGCATCATCGTCACCGGGATCGAGCAGCGCTTGCGAACCCGTTACACCATCGACAGCGTCACGGCCCTCAAGCGCCGTTTCCCCAACGTCACCTTCATCTGGCTGATGGGCAGCGACAACCTGGAACAATTCTCGCGCTGGCGGCGCTGGCGGGATATCGCCGCCCAGCTGCCCATTGTGGTGGTGCGCCGTCCCGGTTCCGTGCTGGCTTCCCTGCATGCGCCCCTGGCGCGGCTCCAGGGCATGGCGCGAGGCCTGAGACCGGTGCCATCGCTGTTGGTGCTGGATGGCCCGCGTTCCCGCGAAAGCTCGACCGAGCTTCGCACCCGAGCCCTTGGTGCCGCCGCCGAGGCCGTGCTAAACCTTACGCCCTGACCGCAAAGGACTTTTCCCCTGAAAGCCAAGAAGAAGCCTGCCAAGAAAGCCGCCGCCAAAAAGCCGGCGGCGAAAGCGCAAAAAGCCAAAGCCGCCAAAAAGGCTCCGGCCAAAAAGCCCACAAAAAAGCCGGTCAAAAAACCCGCCCCCAAACCGGTCAAGAAACCGGTCAAGAAGCCTGCGCCCAAGCCGGTGCCGAAGAAGGTTGCCGCGCCCCCGACGGAAAGCGATTTGCTGAAGCGCATCCTGGTGTCGCTGGACGACGACAAGGCCGAGAACATCGTCACCATCAATCTGGAAGGCCGCTCGGCGCTGTGTGACGCGGCAGTGGTCGCGAGCGGCCGGTCCTCGCGCCATGTCGCCGCCATGGCCGAACATCTGGCGCGCAAGCTGAAGGAGGGCGGTTACGGCACCCGTCCGATCAGCGGCGCGGGGCAGGGTGACTGGGTGCTGGTAGATGCCGGCGACGTGATCGTGCATCTGTTCCGCCCCGAAGTGCGCGAATATTACGACCTGGAAGGCATGTGGTCGGTCGGCGCGCGTAAGTAGATGCGCCTCTGGATATACGCCATCGGTCACATGCGCGGCACGCCGGAAGGCCAGCTGTGTGAAGAGTTCTGCGACCGCGCCCGCAAGATGGGCCGCAACATGGGGTTCTCCGCCGTGGCGCTGGAGGAGTTGCCCGTTTCCAAGCATCGCGACGTCAACGCGCGCATGAAGGATGAAGCCGAACGCCTGTCGGCGCGGCTGCCGGACGGCGCCCATCTGGTGCTGCTGGATGCGCGCGGCAAGGGCATGACCAGCGAGGACTTTGCCGAGATGCTGGGGTCCTTGCGTGATGTCGGCACCAAGGATCTGGCCTTCGTGATCGGCGGCCCCGACGGGCTGGCCGCGCTACCGGGCAAGAAGGCGGGACGCAGCCTGGCCTTTGGCCCCCAGACCTGGCCGCATCTTCTGGCGCGCGCGCTGTTGACCGAGCAGGTCTATCGCGCCCTCACCATCCTGGCCGGCCACCCTTATCATCGGGCTTAGTGCGTCACCGGGCGTAAAAGAAACGGCCCGCGCAGCTAGGACTGCACGAGCCGTTGATGCCTGTTGGAGACAGGTTTTACGAATTGCTGGAACAGATATTCTCATGAATGGAGCAGTCGCCGGCGCCTGACGCCTGGCACTGTTCCATGGCGGTGGCGGTGGCGGTAACCTGGTCACGGCCCTGCACCAGGAAGGAAGCATTGTGCTCCACGCTGATCGCCAGCGCGCCGCAATTGTCTTTCAGGGTGACCTTGACCACGCAGTCGTTATTTCTGGCGGCCTTGTTGCACTCGCTGATCGAGCGCTTGTAGGCGGCGATCGGGTCGGGATAGCCCCAGGCCCCGCCATAGGTCAGCGAGGAATCCGACATGGCGATGGCGCCATAGGGACCCAGCTCCGGCTTGCGGAGCAATTTCCAGTAAGCCACGCCGCCCAGCGCCAGCAGCGCTACAAGCAGCATGATCGTCAACGATGTTCTGCGATCGCCATACATGGGCAACCCTTCTCCTGTGGAATGACGGGTTGCTTCTTTCAAACTGCGTGCCAGCGCAATCCGGGGGTTTGCGGGCCCAAACCGGCGCAAGGCGGGACGGCTAAACCCTTCCTTAACCATGATCGGCGATGCTGGTGTGTCGCAGTGGGACAAATCCCATGGAAATCAAAGGCCCCGGCCGTATCGAAACGTCGGCCATCAAGCGCAAGGCGCCCGCAGGGGCGCTGAGTTCGGGCTTCACTGTGTCGGAAGCCCCGGAAAGCCACGGCCAGATCGTGGCCGGTCCCGGCCCCATCGCGGCGCTGGATTCCATCCTGGTGCTCCAGGGCATGGACGATTCCACGCAAGGCAAACGCAAGGCCGTCACCCACGGCGAACAGCTGCTGGATCTGCTGGATTCGGTGCGTGACGGGCTCTTGGCCGGCGAAATTCCGCGCGCCACCCTGAACAAGCTGGCCGCCGCGGTCACCCGCCGCCACGAAGCCTTTGCCGATCCCGCGCTGCAGGATGTGCTGGACCAGATCGAACTGCGCGCGCACGTGGAACTTGCCAAGCTAGAGCAGCTCGACAAGCGCGTCGCCTAGAGTCCCAGGAAGGGCTCAAATCCCCCGAAGATCATGCGCTTGCCGTCGAAGGGCGAGCCTTCCATCACCGCTTTCATGCGGGGATCGGCCATGACCTTTTCCATCACCGCATCGCGGCCGGCGCGGGATTCATAGACGATCCAGGAAAACACCACGATCTCGCCGTCCTTGGCCTGCACGGCGCGGGGGAAGGAGGTCAGGGTGCCGTAGGGCACATCCTCGCCGATACATTCCACCGAGGTCAGCGCGCCATGTTCCTTCCAGACCTGGGCGCACAGCGTGGCCAACTTCTTGTATTCGTCCAGCTTGTCTGCCGGCACCGGGATCACAAAACCGTCGACATAGGCCATGGCGCTTCTCCGCTGAGTTCCGTCACAGGACGATCCTAGCTTCGCCGTTCCGACAGCGCGCAGACAATAAAAAAGGCGGCCCAAGAGCCGCCTTTTTCAAATATTTCGCCGGGATCAGACTTCCAGCAGCAGGCGCTGGGGGTCTTCCAGGGCGTCCTTGACCTTGACCAGGAAGGTCACGGCCTCGCGGCCGTCCACGATGCGGTGATCATAGGACAGCGCCAGATACATCATGGGGCGGATCTCGACCTTGTCACCGATCGCCATGGGGCGGGGCTGGATCTTGTGCATGCCCAGGATGCCCGACTGGGGCGAATTCAGGATCGGGGTGGACATCAGCGAGCCGAACACGCCGCCATTGGTGATGGAGAAGGTGCCGCCCTGCAGCTCTTCCAGCTTCAGCTTGTTGTCGCGGGCGCGCAGACCGAAATCACTGATGGCCTTCTCGATGCCGGCCAGCGACAGCTGGTCGGCGCCCTTTACCACCGGCACCACCAGGCCGCGCTCGGTCGAAACCGCGATGCCGATGTCGTAGTAATTCTTGTAGACGATGTTGTCGCCTTCGATTTCGGCATTGACGTTGGGCAGGTCCTTCAGCGCCGCCACGACGGCCTTGGTGAAGAAGCCCATGAAGCCCATCTTCACGCCGTGCTTCTTCTCGAAGCTGTCCTTGTAGGTGGCGCGCAGGCCCATCACCGCCGTCATGTCCACCTCGTTGAAGGTGGTGAGCTGGGCGGCCGTGTTCTGGGATTCCTTCAGGCGTAGCGCGATGGTCTTGCGCAGCCGGGTCATCGGCACGCGTTCTTCGCGCGCCTCGTTATGGCGCGGGCCGGACGGGGCCGCGGCAGGAGCCGGAGCAGAGGCACGCGACGCCAGCGCGCCCAGCATGTCGCCCTTGGTCACGCGGCCATCCTTGCCGGTGCCGGCGACGGAGGACACGGCGATGCCGGATTCCTCGGAGATACGCTTGGCCGACGGCATGGCGGGCGCGTCGGTCTTCGGCGCAGCCGGGGCCGGCGCTGCGGGCTTGGGCGCTTCGGCTTTCGGCGCCGCAGCCTTGGGCGCGGGCGCAGAGCCCGCCTTGCCTTCGGCGATGGCGCCCAGCAGCGCGCCGACCGCGACGGTGCTGCCGGCCTGGGCCGTGATGGATTCAATGGATCCGTCGGCGGGCGAGGGCACTTCCACCGTCACCTTGTCGGTTTCCAGTTCCAGCAGCGGCTCGTCCCGCTTCACCGATTCGCCTTCCTTCTTGAACCATTTGGAGATGGTGGCTTCGGTGACGGACTCGCCCATGGCTGGGACTTTGATTTCGACGGTCATGTTTGAACCTTGAAGGTCTTGTTAGAGAGAAAGCGCGTCGTTGAGGAAGGCAGCCAGTTCGGCCAGGTGTTGCTTCATCAGGCCGGCGGCGGTGGAGGCGTATTCGGGGCGGCCGGTGTAGCGGACAGTCGCGCTGCCGCCCAACTTGGTCACGGTGTCTTCGATGCGCTGCTTGACGAAGGTCCAGGCGCCCTGGTTCTTCGGCTCTTCCTGGCACCAGACCAGCTCGGCCTTGGGGAAGCGGTTCAGCTCCTGGGCCAGCACATTTTCCGGGAAGGGATAGAGCTGCTCGATGCGCAGGATCTGGATGCGGTTCTCGCCGCGCTTTTCGCGCTCTTCCATCAGGTCGAAATAGACCTTGCCGCTGCACAGCACCACGCGCTTGATCTCGTTGTCGGGCATCAGCTGGACGCTGGTGGCGCCCGGCACGACTTCGGCCTGGTCGCGCAGCACGCGGTGGAACGAGGTGCCCGGGGTCATGTCAGTCAGGAAGCTGGTGCACTTCTTGTGGCGTAGCAGCGACTTGGGCGTCAGCACGATCAGCGGCTTGCGGAAGCTGCGATGCATCTGGCGGCGCAGGATGTGGAAATAATTGGCCGGCGTGGTCGGCACGCAGACCTGCATATTGTCCTGGGCGCAAAGCTGCAGGTAACGCTCAAGACGGGCGCTGGAATGTTCCGGGCCCTGGCCTTCATAGCCGTGCGGCAGCAGCAATGTCAGACCCGACATGCGCAGCCACTTCATTTCACCGGATGCGATGAACTGGTCCATCACGACTTGCGCGCCGTTGGCGAAGTCGCCGAACTGGGCTTCCCACAACACCAGAGCCTTGGGCTCGGCCGTGGAGTAGCCATATTCGAAACCCAGCACCGCTTCTTCGGACAACAGGCTGTCGATGATCTCGAAGCAGCCCTGGTCCTTGGAGATGTGCTGCAGCGGGAAATAACGCTCTTCGGTCTGCTGGTCGACCAGCGCGGCATGGCGCTGGCTGAAAGTGCCGCGCTGCGAATCCTGGCCCGAAAAACGGACATAGAAGCCGTCATCCAGCAGGGTGCCCAGCGCCAGCGCCTCGGCCGTGGCCCAGTCGAACCCTTCACCGGTTTCGAACATCTTCGCCTTGGTTTCCAAGAGGCGGGTGATGGTCTTGTGCAGGGTAAAGTTGGCAGGCGGCGTGCTCAGTGCCTTGCCGACCTTGCGCAGTTCATCTTCGCTGACACTGGTCTCACCACGGCGGTCGCTGTTCTTGGGGGCCTTTTCCAGGCCCTGCCAGCGGCCATCCAGCCAGTCGGCCCGGTTGGGCAGATGGCTTTTGGCGGCGTTGTATTCATCGTCCAGCCGCTGGTTGAAGTCGGCCTGCATGCCATCGGCTTCAGCCTGGCTCAGTGCGCCTTCGTTGACCAGCTTGCTGGTGTAAAGCTGCAGGGTCGAGGCGTGATCCTTGATCACCCGGTACATCTGCGGCTGGGTGAAGCTGGGCTCGTCGCTCTCGTTATGCCCGAACCTGCGATAGCAGATCATGTCGAGCACCACGTCCTTCTTGAACTTCTGGCGGAACTCGATGGCGATGCGGGTGGCGTGCACCACCGCTTCGGGATCATCGCCATTCACGTGGAAGATGGGCGCCTGCACCATCAGGGCGATGTCGGTGCAATAGGGCGAGGAGCGCGAGAACATCGGCGCGGTGGTGAAGCCGATCTGGTTGTTGATGACGAAATGCATGGTGCCGCCGGTGCGGAAGCCCTTGATGCCCGACATGGCGAAACATTCGGCCACCACGCCCTGGCCGGCGAACGCCGCATCGCCATGGATCAGCACGGGCAGCACGCTGGTGCGCGCATCGATATCGCGCAACTGCCACTGCTTGGCGCGCGCCTTGCCCAGTACCACCGGATTGACGATCTCCAGGTGCGAGGGATTGGGGGTCAGCGACAGGTGGACCTTCTGCCCGTCGAACTCGCGGTCCGATGATGCGCCCAGGTGATATTTGACGTCGCCGGAGCCTTCCACGTCGGACGGGTTGGCGCTGCCGCCCTGGAATTCATGGAACAGCTGGCGATAGGGTTTGCCCATCACATTGACCAGCACGTTCAGGCGGCCGCGATGGGCCATGCCCAGCACGATTTCGGACACACCGAGCTGGCCGCCGCGCTTGATGATCTGCTCCAGTGCCGGGATGGTGGCTTCCGCCCCGTCCAGGCCGAACCGCTTGGTGCCGACAAAACGGTTGGAGGCGAACTTCTCGAAGCCCTCGGCCTCGATCAGCTTGTTGAGAATGGCTTTCTTGCCTTCCGGCGTGAAGTTGACGGCATCGCCCTCGATGCGGCGCTGCAGCCAGACCTTCTGCTCGGCATCGTTGATGTGCATGAACTCATAGCCGATGCGGCCGCAATAGATGCCGCGCAGCTTGTCCAGCAGCTGGCGGGGGGTGGCGGTCTGCAGGCCCAGGATGCCGTCGACATAGACCGGCACGTCCAGGGCGGCGCCTTCGAATTTGTACTGCGCGGGATCCAGGGTGGCCTGCGGTGTCTTGGGTGTGATGCCCAGCGGATCGAGATCGGCTTCCAGGTGACCGATCATGCGATAGGCGCGGATCATCTGGACGGCATGAATGGAATGCTTGGCGGCTTCGGTGGTGTCGCCAGCCGGTGCGGCAGCAGCGGGCTTGGCCTTGTCGCCTTTCTTGGTGGGCGCGGCCGGCGGCTCCTGGCCGGTGAGGGCGGCGATCAAATCGCCGGCGGCAAAATCGGGCTTGGCATCGCGCTTCCAGGCAGGACCGCGGCCCAGCTGGGTGGGGGACAGGCCTTGTTCGCCGACCTGCGCAAAATAGTCCTGCCAGCTTTCGTCCACGCTGGCGGGATTGGCCAGCCAGGCGGCGTACATCTGCTCGACAAAGGCGGCGTTGGTGCCGTTGAGGAAGGATGTCGCTTCGAAGATTTCGTTCGAAGCGCGGTTCAACCGGTCGGAGGGAGATTGCTCTGTCATTTCAAACGCTTATGGGGCGGCTTGTTGGGCCTTTCCCCTTCCTGGTGGCGCGTCGCCTATGGCGGTGCGTGGTAACGCCTTCTACACGGCGATTCAACGCAGAATATCGTTAAGATGGGCTCAATTACCCCCATTTGCACGGCAATTTCAGGGCAGCGGACAAGCCAATTGTGCATGCCGCTTCAAACGCAAACGGCTGCCCGATGATTGGGCAGCCGTGCGACGTCCGGATGACGATACGTGTTACTTGCCGTTCAGCAGGTCCATGAGCGTGGTGCCCAGCGCCGCCGGATTGGGCGAGACGCGGATACCGGCCGCCTTCATCGCCTCGATCTTGCTGTCGGCGCCGCCCTTGCCGCCCGAAATGATGGCGCCGGCATGGCCCATGCGGCGGCCCGGAGGCGCCGTGACGCCGGCGATGAAGCCGACCATGGGCTTCTTCACCTTGGAGCGCTTCACGAAGTCGGCGGCGTCTTCCTCGGCAGTGCCGCCGATTTCGCCGATCATGATGATGGACTTAGTTTCCGGATCGGCCAGCAGCATCTCCAGCACCTCAAGATGCTCGGTGCCCTTGACCGGGTCGCCGCCGATGCCGATGCAGGTGGTCTGGCCCAGGCCCACGGCCGTGGTCTGCCACACCGCTTCATAGGTCAGGGTGCCCGAGCGCGAGACGATGCCCACGCTGCCGCGCTTGTGAATGTGGCCGGGCATGATGCCGATCTTGCATTCGCCCGGCGTGATCACGCCGGGGCAATTGGGCCCGATCAGCCGCGACTTGGACCCGGACAGCGCGCGCTTGACCTTGACCATGTCCAGCACCGGGATGCCTTCGGTGATGCAGACGATCAGTGGAATTTCCGCATCGATCGCTTCCAGGATGGCGTCGGCCGCGAAGGGCGGGGGAACGTAGATGGCCGACGCGTCGGCGCCGACCTTTTCGCGCGCCTCGCGCACGGTGTCGAAAACGGGGAGCCCCAGATGGGTGGAGCCGCCCTTGCCGGGTGTGGTGCCGCCGACCATTTTCGTTCCATAGGCAATGGCCTGTTCGGAATGGAAAGTGCCCTGGTTGCCGGTGAAGCCCTGGCAGATGACCTTGGTGTTCTTGTCGACGAGAATGGACATTACTTCTTACCCTTCACGGCCTTGACCACCTTCTCGGCGGCGTCGGCGAGATTGTCGGCGGATGTGATGGCGAGGCCCGATTTGGCCAGTATTTCCTTGCCCAACTCGACGTTTGTGCCTTCCAGGCGCACCACCAGCGGAACCGAGAGCGAGATCTCCTTGGCCGCGGCGACGATGCCTTCGGCGATGATGTCGCACTTCATGATGCCGCCGAAGATGTTGACCAGGATGCCCTTCACATTGGGATCGCTGACGATGATCTTGAAGGCTTGCGTGACCTTCTCCTTGGTCGCGCCGCCGCCGACATCGAGGAAGTTGGCCGGCTCGCTGCCATACAGCTTGATGATGTCCATGGTCGCCATGGCAAGGCCCGCGCCGTTGACCATGCAGCCGATCTCGCCGTCCAGCTTGATGTAGGAAAGGTCGGACTTGGAAGCTTCCACTTCCGCCGGGTCTTCCTCGTCCAGGTCGCGCAGCGCCTGGATGTCCTTGTGGCGATAAAGCGAGTTGTCGTCGAAATTCATCTTGGCATCGAGACAGATGATGTTGCCGTCCTTGGTCACCACCAGCGGATTGATTTCCAAGAGGCTCATGTCCTTGGCCAGGAAGGCGTCATATAGCGCCTTGACCACCTTGCCGATCTGCTTGGCGGCGTCGCCCTTCAGGCCCAGGGCCACGGCGATCTCGTTGCCGACATAGGGCGAGTAACCGGCGGCCGGTTCGATCTGGAAGGTGTGGATCTTCTGGGGCGTTTTGTGCGCCACTTCCTCGATGTCCATGCCGCCTTCGGTGGAGACGATGAAGGCGATACGGCTGGTGGCGCGGTCGACCAGCGCCGACAAATACAGCTCGCGTTCGATCGCCGAGCCGTCTTCAATATAAAGACGCTTGACCAGGCGGCCGGCGGGGCCGGTCTGATGCGTGATCAATGTCATGCCCAGGATGCGCTGGGCTTCGGTCTTCACATCCTCGATGGATTTGACCACCTTGACGCCGCCGCCCTTGCCGCGGCCGCCGGCATGGATCTGGGCCTTGACCACCCAGACCGGGCCGCCCAGCTCCTGCGCCGCTGCCACGGCTTCTTCCACGGTAAAGGCCGCCTTGCCCCTGGGGACCGGCACGCAGAATCCGCGCAAAACCTCTTGGGCCTGATATTCGTGGATATTCATGGAGTTAGCCCGCGAAAAGGGGTGGGTGAGCGGGCGCACAATAGCAGGGGGCGGGCCATCTGCAACGCGGCTAAAACGCCCCCAGAAAACGAAAGGACGCCCCGCACGCGAATGCGGGACGCCCTTCCTGACCATCCATCGCCTGAGGGCGAGGATTCCGTTGAACGACCGGCTTAGTAGCCGCCGCGGCCGACGCCGCCGTTCATGCTCATGTTCGTCAGATGCAGTTCGCGGGCCTTGGCCGCGGCAGCCGCCGCCGCCTGGTTCCGCTGTGCTTCGGTCATCTGGTAGCTGTAGCCCGAACTGACCTGGCTCATGCCGCCCACCACTTCGCGCTTCTGGTCCATGCAGACCCGCGTGACATAGGTGAAGAACAT
>CANBZE010000030.1 GCA_947373775.1 Alphaproteobacteria bacterium | reverse complement strand
CCGCCGGCTTTGATGGTGACCTGCGGTGGCGGCGCGCCGGCGATGGCGGCGACGCCATTGGCGGTGCGGCGGATGCCGTCATGGATTTTCGTACGCACCGCGTCGTCGGTGGTGCGGATGGTGCCTTCCAGTTGCGCGGTGTCGGGAATGATGTTGCCCACGCTGCCCGCACTGATGCCGCCGATGGTGACGACGCCGAACGCGGCCGGATCTTTTTCCCGGCTGATCACGGTCTGCACATCCTCGACAAAGCGGGCTGCCATGACAACTGGATCAATCGCCCGATTGGGGTAGGCGCCATGCCCGCCGCGTCCCGTGAAAGTGACCGACAAACGGTCGGAACTGGTATAGCCCGCGCCATAACGGTAATAGACGTCGCCCGCGGGCGTGGGATCGTCATGCAGTGCCAGCGCAAAGTCCGGCTTGCCGAAGCGGGTATAAAGGCCGTCATCCAGCATCGCGCGCGCGCCACTGACCAGTTCCTCGGCGGGCTGGCCCACGAACATCAGGGTGCCGCTCCATTTGTCTTTCATCGCCAGCAAGGCCTTGGCCGTGCCCACCCATAACGTCATGTGAATGTCATGCCCGCAGCTATGCATGACAAAGCTTTCGCGGCCGTTCCATGGTTGCTTGGCCTGGCTGGCATAGGGCAGGCCCGTCTTCTCCTGCATCGGCAGGCCATCCAGTTCGGTGCGGACCAGCACGGTGGGACCGGGACCGTTCTTATAGATCGCCACAATGCCGGTCTTGCCCACACCTTCCGTCACGGTGAAGCCCAAAGCGCGCATCTCGCCCGCCAGCTTTGCCGCCGTGCGGGTTTCCTGGAAGCCCAGTTCGGGATGGGCGTGGATGTCCTTGTAGAGCGTATCGAGGTGCGGATAATCGGCGTTGATTTCCTCGACCAGAGCGGGCTTCACCGCCGCGACATCCAGCGCGAGGGCCGGCCCTGCCATTGCGGCAAGCACAGCGATGCCGGCGAGAAAATGCGATCTGACCGTCATATGCGCCCCTGTGATCCCCACCGGTATCAGTATAGTTTCTCGGTACAGGCCGCCACCGGATTTAATGTCATGACCGACCAGAATGCCCTCAAACGCGCTGTCGCCGCCAAGGCTTTGGAATATGTCCAGGACGGCATGAAGCTGGGCCTGGGGTCCGGCTCGACCGCGGAAATCTTTGTCGAGATGCTCGCGCCCCGGGTGCGCGGCGGGGAAAAGCTGCTCTGTGTGCCCACCAGCGAAAAGACCGCCACCCTGGCGCGCAAGCTGGGGCTGACCCTGGCGTCGCTGGACGATCTGGCGCCGCTGGACCTGACCATCGATGGCGCCGACGAGGCCGACCGCAACCTGGACCTGATCAAGGGCGGCGGCGGCATGCTGCTGCGGGAAAAGATCGTCGCCTCGGCGTCGCGCAAGATGATCGTGATCGCCGATGAGTCCAAACTGGTGCCGCGGCTGGGCAAATACCCCCTGCCGGTGGAGGTGGTGGAGTTCGGCCACAAATCCATCGCGGCGCGGCTGAACGCGGCGCTGGCGGCAGCCGGTTATGCCAATACCCCCATGACCCTGCGCCAGCGCGACGGCGCCACTTTCAAGACCGACGGCGGCAACGTGATCTATGACTGCGCCTTTGGCTCGATCCAGAGCGCGCCCAGGCTGGCGGCGGCGATCTCGGCGGTGCCCGGCGTGGTCGAACATGGCCTGTTTATCGGCATCGCCACCACCTTGCTGATCGCGGCCGACGGCGAGATCGAAGTCATCACCCGCGTGTAACCCAGTCCGGTCCCCAGCGAAGTTGGGCTGAGACCTTCGGAAGTTCGCCATGGCAAAATACGACTATGACCTGTTCGTCATCGGCGGCGGCTCGGGCGGGGTGCGCGCCGGCCGCATGGCGGCGCTGGCCGGCGCCAAGGTGGCGCTGGCGGAGGAGTGGCGCATGGGCGGCACCTGCGTCATCCGCGGCTGCATTCCCAAGAAGCTGCTGGTCTATGCCAGCCAGTTTTCCGAAAATGTGATGGACGCCGCCGGCTATGGCTGGGATTTCGGCGAGGCCAAATTCGACTGGCCGACCCTGATCGCCAACAAGGACAAGGAAATCGCCCGGCTGGAGGGCCTCTACACCGCCAACGTCCAGAAGGCCGGCGTCACCATCCTCCAGGACCGCGCGGTGTTCGAGGACGAGCACACATTGCGCCTGGTCAATTCGGGCAAGACGGTCACGGCGGAAAAAATCCTGATCGCCACCGGCAACCGGCCCACCCGCGACATGGGCACCAGCCACGTCATTCCGGGCGCCGAGCTGTGCATCACATCGGATGAAGCGTTTCACCTGGAGCAATTGCCGGGGCGCGTCCTGGTGGCGGGCGGCGGCTATATCGCCCTGGAGTTCGCCCATATCTTCCACGGCCTGGGCAGCAAAGTTTCAGTGCTCTATCGCGGCGAAAAACCCTTGCGCGGCTTCGACGACGACATGCGCGATGCCTTGTGCGCCTCGATGCAGGAGCGCGGACTGGAAGTGCTGCTGGGCTGCGAATTCACCAAGGTCGAAAAACGCGGCAACCGCCTGCATGTCGAGACCAACAAGGGCGCCGTGATCGAGTGCGACCAGATCCTGCTGGCGATCGGGCGCATGCCCAATACCCTGGCGCTGCATGTCGAAAAAGCCGGGGTGGAACTGGGCCCCAAGGGCGAGGTCAAGGTGGACGACTATTCGCGCACCTCAGCGCCCCATATCTATGCGGTGGGCGACGTCACCGACCGGGTGCAGCTGACCCCCGTGGCGATCCATGAGGCCATGTGCTTTGTTGAAACCGCCTTCAAGAACAATCCGACAAAACCCGATCATATGCATGTGCCCAGCGCGGTGTTCACCACCCCGGAGCTGGCCTGTGTCGGCTACAGCGAGCAAAAGGCGCTGCTGAAGGGCCATGCCATCGACGTCTACAAATCCACTTTCAAGCCTTTGCTGCATACCTTGGGCGGGCGCGCTGTGCGCACCCATATGAAGCTGATCGTGGACTCCAAAACGGACAAGGTCCTGGGCTGCCATATCTTCGGCGATCACGCCGCCGAGGTCATCCAGATCGTCGCGGTGGCGCTGAAGATGGGCGCGACCAAGAAAGATTTCGACAGCACCATGGCGCTGCATCCCACTGCGGCGGAAGAGCTTGTTACGATGCGGACGAAAAGTTACAGCAAGGCGCCCTGAGCCGTGATCCGTCCCGACGGCACCGCCGAAGTGGGTGTCAGCCGCAGCAGCGGCATCACCGCCCTGAATGAGCGGGCGGTGTCCTGGGTGCGCGATCATTGGCGCTGGCCCAGGGGCTGCGTGCCGGGAACCACCCGCCGCATCGCCATCGGCTTCTCCGGCTGGTGACCGGGGCGGCGCGCCCACCCCTTAACGCGCTGCGGCGCCGGTGGCGTAAATCATTTTTTCCTTCGACGAATAATAGATGTGCAGCTTGCTGAGAACCGACAGGCCGATCCGCATGTCAGAGCTGAAACACGTCACATAGTTCATGGGCTTGTCGACCACATGTCCCTGCGGGGCATCCATGTCCTGGATGCGCGGCCGGTTGTTGCAGCCCGGTTTGGGGACTTCGTCGTATATCAGGATGTTTGGGTTGCCGATGGTGAGGGCGTCAACGACCAGGCTTTTGAAGGGATAACGGAAAAACTTGCGGCCATCGCTGGTGGTGCGGTCCAGCGCCATTCCCGGTGAATTTTCGTCCAGGTTGAAAAGCCCGCGCACCGTGTTCATGCCGATCAGCGAACCCTCCCGGGTGCTCAGCGTCACATGCAGCGGCTGGCCGTCCAGGCTCATGGTGGCGCTGGTGACGGTGCCTTCGCGCCGGATCGGCAATTCGGCAAAGCCGCTCTTGGTCCAATAGACCACCTTCTCCGGACAATGGTCGGTGGAAAACACATTCAGCTTGTGCTGGGCGATGTCGAGCTCGAAATCCAGGCCCTCGAACAGGCGGTTGCCCAAATGACCGGAGATGCTGCCGTCGCCGACCTGTCGCGGCACCACGGCGAACTCGACATCGTCGCCCGGCAAGGTCCCGATGTGGAATTTCGGGGAATTGCCCAATCGCTCCACTTTCTGACCATAGGCGGAGATGCCGATATTGGGATCCAGCGACCGGAAATGGAAACCGGCCTGGCTGGCGACATCCTGGGTGATCACGTTCAGGCCGGCGCCGATGTCGAAGACGAAAGTCTTCTGGGTGCCGTTTGCGAAGGTGACCGGCAACATCAGGCTGTCCGGCGTGACTTGCATCTCCACCGTTCCCAGCATGTTCAGCTTGCAATCGGCCGCCTGCGCGCCGCCCGCCGCCAGCAGGCCGCAGACCAGAAAGGCCGCTATTCCCCGCATGCATGCCCCACCAAAAGCCCGCCGGATTATACCATAAACCGGCCGGAAACCGGCCGCCGGGGCGGCTCCGGCCCGTCCCGCCCCGGGCTGGCCAAATGCTGGTAAAGTGGCCCCCAATCTCCTATATCCAGCGCCCGTTATGGAGTTTTCGATCGTGGCCCAGAGTTGGACCCCGCAGACTTGGCAGGAAAAGACCGCCCGTCAGATGCCGGACTATCCGGACAAGGCGGCGCTGGACCGCGTCCTGGGCCAGCTCAGGACTCATCCGCCGCTGGTGTTCGCCGGTGAAGCGCGCAGCCTGATGGCGGGCCTGGGCCAGGTGGCCGAAGGCAAGGCGTTCCTGCTGCAGGGCGGGGACTGCGCCGAAAGCTTCGCCGAATTCCATCCCGACAATATCCGCGACACCTTCCGCGTGCTGCTGCAGATGGCGGTGGTGCTGACCTTTGCCGCCGGCGTGCCGGTGGTGAAAGTGGGCCGCATCGCCGGCCAGTTCGCCAAGCCGCGCTCCGACGATTTCGAGACCCAGAACGGCGTCAAGCTGCCCTCCTATCGCGGCGACAACATCAATGGCAGCGAATTCACGCCGCAAGCGCGCATCCCCGATCCGCAGCGTCTGTTGCAGGCCAATGCCCAGTCGGCGGCGACGCTCAACCTGCTGCGCGCTTTCGCGCAGGGCGGCTATGCCGACCTGCACAATGTCCATCGTTGGATGCTGGGCTTCATAGCGGACTCGCCGGCCGGCGAACAATATAAAGGTCTCGCACAGCGTATCTCCGAAACGCTCGAATTCATGGACGCAATCGGCATCACCTCCACGTCGGTGCCGCAGCTGCGCGGCACGGATTTCTACACCAGCCACGAAGCGCTGCTGCTGCCGTACGAGCAGGCGATGACGCGCGTCGATTCCACCAGCGGCGACTGGTACGACACCTCCGCGCACATGCTGTGGATCGGTGACCGCACCCGCCAGCTGGACGGCGCCCATGTCGAGTTCATGCGCGGCATCAAGAACCCGATCGGCCTGAAATGCGGTCCCTCGCTGGAGCCGGATGACCTGCTCCGCCTGATCGCGGCGCTCAATCCCGCCAACATCCCCGGCCGCTTGACCCTGATCGCCCGCTTCGGCGCCGACAAGATCGCAGACAAGCTGCCCGCTTTGGTGCGCGCGGTGAAGCGTGAAGGCGCGTCCGTTGTGTGGTCGTCCGATCCCATGCACGGCAACACCATCAAGCTGCAGTCCGGCTACAAGACCCGCCCGGTCGAGCGGGTGCTGGAAGAAGTGCGCAGTTTCTTCGCCATCCACCGCGCCGAAGGCACCCATGCCGGCGGCGTGCATTTCGAGATGACCGGGCAGAACGTCACCGAATGCCTGGGCGGCGCCCAGGGCCTGAAGGAAATCGATCTTGCTGATCGTTATCAAACTGCCTGCGATCCGCGCCTGAATGCCAGCCAGGCATTGGAACTGGCGTTCCTGATCGCGCAGGGCATTCGCGACGAGCGGATGAAACAGACCGGGCTGGCCGCCTCGGCCTGATCACGTATGGGTATTGCTCGTCTTCTCGCGAAGGGCTGGATCATTTTCTGCCTGTTCGCGGGCGCCCATGCCCTGCGCCTCGCCATCCTTCAGGGCATGCCGCTGGATTCCTCGCTGCTTGGCATCGGTATCTGCGCCCTGCTGTTCACCGCCATGGGCCTGTTGTTCGTGGGAGGCTTTGGGGTTTCGGCCGCCCATGTCAGCGGCGCGCCCTGGGCCACGCGATTTCGGCCGCACCACCTGATCCCCGGCTTCAACGAAGTGGTGTTCCTGCTGTTCGTGGCTCTCAGCTTCCTCAACCAGGCATTCGTCGCGCCCGCCAATATTGACCGCGGCGGCGCCGGCGCTCTGGAGAACGCCATCTTCTTCGTGGTGCCCGGGCAGCGGGCGCTGTTCTCGTCGCTGTACGCCTGCACCATGGATGGCGGGCGTGTTTTCGCCGCGGCCTTCGCCTGGCTGCTGGCCATCATTTATCTCGCCAGCGCCGCCTCGCGGCTGAAGCTGCAGGCCGGCTTGATCCGGCTGGAAGCCGGCGACCGGCCGCAAGCCCTGGGCCCCACCTTGCGCGCCTTCCTGTTCGGCATTGCGGCGGTGGTGGGCATCCAGTTCCTGTTCGTGGGCTCGGCCTATCCCTGGCTGAACTGCAGCGCCTTTGCCGATGTCACAGGCGCCCTGCTGATCGGGCTGGCGCCCCTGATGCTTGCCTATTTAATAGTCGCCGCCCTGGCGTCCTTGATGGCGTCCGTACCCGAAAAATAGCAAGTATTTCCAGCGGGTTAGATAGTAACATGCCGCAACATTTGTTTGCTGGCGACTCGAAGTGGCGCAGTCCCTAATCCACGCCAGACTTTGCCCGGGGAAATCAAAGCCTTGTTTCTGCGTCGCCGCGTGCCCGAAAGTGGACCGCTGAAAGCTGCCGTCATCGGCGCTGGCGTTTTCGGTCATCACCACGCCACCAAGTACAAGAGCCTGGCCCAATCCGGCCAGGACGTCGAACTGTACGCCATCGCCGATCCCAATGCCGAGATGCTGGCCAAGGCCAGGGCGCATCATGGCTGCAAGACCGTGTCCGACTGGCGCGAACTGCTGGGCAAGGTGGATCTGGTCAGCATCTGCTCACCCGCCATCACGCATGCCGAGATCGTGCGCGATTTCCTGAAAGCCGGCGCCCATGTGCTGGTGGAAAAGCCCATCGCCACCACCCTGGAAGAAGCCGCCGAACTGGTGGCGCTGTCGCGCGAAGTTGGCCGCGTCTTGTCCGTCGGCCACCAGGAACGCTTTGTCTTCGCCCGCACGGGCCTTCTGGACGTGTCGGAAACCCCACAGGAAATCACCTGCTGGCGCCAGGGTCCCTGGACCGGCCGCGGCGATGATGTTTCGGTGGTGCTGGACCTGATGATCCACGATCTGGACCTGGTGCATGCCCTGGTGCCGGGCGCGGTCGCCGATGTGCGCGCCGAAGGCCTGGTCGAATATGGCCCCCATGCCGACGAAGTGTTCGCCATTCTGCGCTTTGCCAGCGGCACCATCGCCAAGCTGGAAACCAGCCGCGTCGCCAATGAACGCAAGCGCGGGTTGCGCGCGGTTTATGCTGATGGTGTGGTGGAAATCGACTTCCTGTCCCGCACCGTGACCAACACCACGCCACGCCCCCTGGGCGCGCTGGAACTGGGCGATCCGTTGGGCGAATCCGTGGCCGGCTTTGTGGCCGCCGCGCAAGCCGGCACCGATGCGCTGGTGACCCCCGAACAGGCCGCCCAGGCGCTGGAAACCGCGCTGTGGATCGAGGACGCCTCGGGCGTCGCTGTGCGCTCGGCGCAACGCCGCATCGCGGCGAGCCGCTAGTACCTATCCCTTTAGCCCTGTAGATATCGGTCATGACGGACCGTTACCGTATCGCATTGGCCCAGCTGAACCCGGTGGTGGGCGACATCGCCGGCAACCTGGCGCGCGCCCGCGCCGCCCGGGCCAGGGCGATGGATGCCGACGTCATCCTGTTTTCCGAATTGTTCATCGTGGGCTATTCGCCCGAAGACTTGGTGCTGAAGCCGGCGCTGCAGGAAGACGCCCGCGCCGCGGTGGAGGAACTGGCCAGGGACACCGCCGATGGCGGCCCCGCCATCCTGATGGGCACGCCCTGGGTCGAACATGCCGAGCTTTATAATGCCGTGGCGCTGCTGGACGGGGGCAAGGTCCAGCGCCTGACATTCAAGTATGAACTGCCCAATTACGGCGTGTTCGATGAGAAACGCGTTTTCACCCAGAGCCTCACGCCCGAGCCGATGACGGTACGCGGCGTCAAGCTGGGCGTTCCCATCTGCGAGGACATCTGGAAACAGGATGTCACCATCTGGCTGGCCGATGCGGGCGCGGAGATTTTCTGCGTGCCCAACGGCTCGCCCTTCGAGGCCGGCAAGGAAGATGTACGGCTGAAGCTGGCCGCCGCCCGCATCCACGAGACCGGCGTGCCGCTGATCTATCTCAACCAGCTCGGCGGGCAGGATGAGGTGGTCTATGACGGCGCGAGTTTTGTGCTGAACGCCGACGGACGCATCGCGATGGCGTTACCGAGCTGGGAAGAGCACGTCATTGTCACCGACTGGCAGCGCGATGGCGGCGGCAAATGGGCCTGCGCGCCGGGCGACACCTTCGTGGCGCAGGATCGCTCCAGCCAAGTTTACCACGCCATGATGGTGGCGCTGCGCGATTACGTGAACAAGAACCGCTTTCCCGGCGTGGTACTGGGGCTGTCCGGCGGCATCGATTCGGCGCTGTCGGCGGCGGTGGCGGTGGATGCGCTGGGCGCGGACCGCGTGCGCTGCGTGATGCTGCCGTCGCGCTATACCTCCCGGGAAAGCCTGGAAGACGCCGATGCCTGCGCCCGGATGCTGGGCGTGACCTACGAGACCATCGAGATCGAGCGCGCCGTGGCGGCGATGGGCGAAACCCTGGCGGCGCCCTTTGCCGGGACCAACGCCGATACCAGCGAAGAGAATATCCAGTCGCGCCTGCGCGGCGTGATCCTGATGGCGCTGTCCAACAAGTTCGGTCCGATGGTGCTGACCACCGGCAACAAGAGCGAGATGAGCGTGGGCTATGCCACGCTCTATGGCGACATGTGCGGCGGTTATAATGTGCTGAAGGACATTTATAAGACCGAAGTGTTCCGGCTTTGCCACTGGCGCAACCAGAATTCTCCGGCCGGCGCGCTGTGGCCCCAAGGCCGCGTGATTCCCGAGCGCATCATCGACAAGCCGCCCAGCGCCGAGCTGAAGCCGGACCAGACCGACCAGGATTCCCTGCCGCCTTACGACATCCTGGACGGCATTTTGGAGTGTTTGGTGGAGCAGGAATGCAGCTTTGAGCAGACGGTGGCCAAGGGTTTCGATCCCGCTACGGTCAAGCGCATCGAGCATCTGCTCTACATTTCCGAGTACAAACGCCGCCAGGCGCCGCCGGGGGTGAAGATCTCGAGCCGCAATTTCGGCCGTGACCGCCGCTATCCGATTACCAACGCTTTCCGGGACGCGCGATGACTGTCACCGTTCGCTTCGCGCCATCGCCGACCGGCCTGCTGCATGCCGGCAACGCCCGCACCGCGCTGCTCAACTGGCTGTTCGCAAAAAAACTGGGCGGGCGGTTCCTGCTGCGGATCGACGATACCGATGCGGCGCGTTCCACCAAGGCGTTTGAAGAAGCGATCTACCGCGACATGGCATGGCTGGGGCTGAGTCATGACGGCACCGATCGCCAGATCAACCGGCTGGTCAAATATAGCGCCGCTTTCTACCGGTTGCAGGCGGCGGGGCTTGTCTATCCCTGTTACGAAACCGAAGGGGAGCTGGACCGCCAGCGCTCCCTGCAGGCGGCGCGCAAGCTGCCGCCGATCTACAACCGGGCCTCGCTGGAGCCCGCCAACAAGGCCAAGTGGGAAGCCGAAGGGCGGGCGCCCCATTGGCGTTTCAAGCTGTCGCGCACGCCGGTGAGCTGGACCGACCTGGTGCGCGGCCCGGTGGAGATCGACACCGCCACCATGTCCGATCCGGTGCTGGTGCGCGAAGACGGCGCCTTTCTTTATACGCTGCCGTCGGTGGCCGACGATATCGACATGGCCATCACCCATGTGGTCCGCGGCGAAGATCACGTCACCAACACCGCGGCCCAGATCGAAATCTTCGTTGGCCTGGGCGGTCCCATTCCCAAGTTCGCGCATTTCCCGCTGCTGGTGGGCGCGGGCGGCGAGGCGCTGAGCAAGCGGCTGGGTTCACTGTCGCTGGAGAGCCTGCGCGAAGCGGGGATCGAGCCGCTGGCGGTGGCGGCTTATCTGGCCAAGATCGGCACCAGTGATCCGGTCGAGCCGCGCCAGTCGCTGGGCGAGCTGGCCGCGGAATTTGATTTCACGAAAATTGGAAGGGCACCGGCGCATTTCGTACCCGAAGAACTGGATGCGCTGAATGCCCGAACTCTGCACGCCATGCCGTACAGCGCGGTGGCGGCGCGCGTGCCGCAGGGTGAGGCGTTCTGGGATGCGGTGAAGCCCAATCTCATGAAGCTGTCCGATGCCGTGGACATGGCCAGGCTGGTGACCGGCCCGGTGATGCCGGTGATCGAGGATGCGGGCCTGGCCGAAAAAGCCGCCGCCCTGTTGCCGCCCGAACCGTGGGACGAAGCCACCTGGGGCGCCTGGACCAAGGCGGTTTCCGCCGAAACCGGGGCCAAGGGCAGGGGGCTGTTTCACCCGTTAAGGCTGGCGCTGACGGGTCTCGAGCATGGACCCGAACTCAAAAAGCTGTTACCCCTGATCGGGCGCGACAAGTCTGTGGCGCGGCTCAAAGGGCAAACGGCGTGATGGTGTGGTGTCAGACCGGGATTCGAATTAGCAGCTAGTTCGCTGCCGTTTCCGCTTGCCTGATCCTTCCATCCCTTTTCGAGCCAACGCCATGTCCCTGCGCCTCTTCAACACCCTGACCAAGACCAAGGACGACTTTTCGCCCATCGATGCGAAGAATGTCCGCATGTATGTCTGCGGCCCCACGGTTTACGACTTCGCCCATATCGGCAATGCGCGTCCGGTCATCGTGTTCGACATATTGTTCCGGCTGCTGCGTCACACCTATGGCGACGCTCATGTCACCTATGTCCGCAACATCACCGACGTGGACGACAAGATCAACGAACGCGCCGCCCAGCGCGGCATCTCGATCCGCGAACTGACCGAGGAAACCGCGCGCATCTATGAAGAGGATGTGGCGGCGCTGGGCAACCTGCCACCGTCCGTGACGCCGCGCGCCACCGAACATATTACCCAGATGATCCGGATCATCGGGGAACTGATCGCCGCCGGGCATGCCTATGCCGCCGAAGGCCATGTCCTGTTCAATGTTTCGTCCAAGGGCGATTACGGCAAGCTGTCGCGCCGCAGCGTGGACGAGATGCTGGCCGGCGCGCGGGTCGAAGTGGCGCCCTACAAGCAGAACGCCATGGACTTTGTGCTGTGGAAGCCATCGGACGCGAATCTGCCAGGCTGGGATTCACCCTGGGGCCGCGGGCGTCCGGGCTGGCACATTGAGTGTTCGGCGATGGCCGGGGAATATCTGGGTGACACCTTCGACATCCATGGCGGTGGCATCGACCTGCAATTTCCCCATCATGAGAACGAGATCGCCCAGAGCGAGGGCGCCCATCATGGCGCGCCGCTGGCCAAGGTCTGGATGCATAACGGTTTCCTGCAGGTGGAAGGCGAGAAGATGTCCAAGAGCCTGGGCAACTTCTTCACCATCCGCGACCTGTTGGCCGACTGGCCGGGCGAAGTGCTGCGCTTCAACATGCTGCGCACGCACTATCGCCAGCCCATCGATTTCACCATCGTGGGCTTGAAGGAAAGCTGGAAGACCCTGGAGCGCTGGTATGAAGTGACCGAGCCGCTGGCGGACCCGGCGCCGAACGCCGAATTCTTTGCTGCTTTGTCGGACGACCTCAACACCCCCGCCGCCATCGCCAGCCTGCACCAGGCTGATGAGATGGCGCTGGCCGGCGGGCTGGGGTTCCTGGGCTTCTCCAATGTGCAGCTCAAGATCGCCAGCAAGGCCAAGGTGGATACGGTGGCCATCGCCGATGCCATCGCCGCGCGCAATGCCGCGCGCAAGGCCAAGAATTTCAAAGAGTCCGACCGCATCCGCGACGAATGGCTTGCCAAGGGCATCGTCTTCAAGGACGGGCCGCAGGGCACGACATGGGAGGTCAAGCGGTGAGCCCTCATTTTCTCACCATGGGCGGCCCCCCGGGATCGCGCGAAGCGCGGCCCGAGGGCAAGCTTCACGAGCCGCCCATCCAACTTCGTGCCGATCCCAAGTTGGATGGCCGGG
>CANBZE010000029.1 GCA_947373775.1 Alphaproteobacteria bacterium | reverse complement strand
GGAAAGGGCCATAAGCTCACTGCGCCTGCGAGTAAGCCCCAGGCCAAGAAACCCACGCTTAAGTAAATGGGATTTTCAATCCGGTGATCGGGACGCTTCAATAGGTTCGAGCCCGCATCAACCACAATCTCAGCGAAAAGCTGGACTAGCAGTTCGATGGCGAGCTGGAACAGAAATTCCATGCCGATGCCGGATCAAGGAAGAAGGATCGTCGCGCCGGTGGTCTGCTTGCTGGTCAGCGCATCATGCGCCTTGGCGGCATCCTTCAGGGCATAGCGTTGATTGATCGCCACCTTCACCGCGCCCGAAGCAATCACCGCGAACAGGTCGTCGGCGCAGGCCTGAAGCTCAGCAGCGGTGCTGGTGTAGTGCGCCAGGGTCGGGCGAGTGACGAACAGCGAACCCTTGGCCGCCAGGATCGCCGGCGAGAAGGGATCGACCGGACCGCTCGCATTGCCATAGGTCACCATGATGCCGCGGCTTGCCAAGCAATCCAGGCCGGCCAGGAACGTGTCCTTGCCGATGGAGTCATAAACCACCGGCACGCCCTTGCCGCCGGTGATCTCGCGCACCTGTTTTTCCCAGCCCGCATCCTTGGAATTCAGCACATGGGAACAGCCATTGGCTTTGGCCAGCGCGACTTTCTGGGGCGAAGTGGTGGTGCCGATCACGGTGGCGCCCAGGTGCTTGGCCCATTGCACGCCGATCTGGCCGACGCCGCCGGCGGCGGCGTGGAACACGATGGTCTCGCCCGCGGCCACGCGGTGGATCTGGCGCAGCAGATACTGTGCCGTCATGCCTTTCAGCAGGATCGCGGCGGCGGTCTCGTCGCTGATCCCGGCCGGCAGCTTCACCAGCTTGGCAGCGGGGACATTGTTGGCTTCGGCATAAGACCCAATCGCGCCGCTGGAATAACCGACGCGGTCGCCGACCGAAAAGCCGGTAACGCCTTCGCCGATGGCCGCCACCGTGCCGGCCGCTTCCGAGCCCAGGCCCGACGGCAGCGGCAACGGATACAGTCCGGTGCGGTGATAGGTGTCGATGAAGTTGACGCCGATGGCGCTGTGCTTGACCTGAACCTGGCCCGCGGGCGGCGCGGGCAGATCGTAATCGACATATTGCAGCACATCGCTGCCGCCGGTTTTCTCGAACCGGATGGCCTTGATCATTGGCGGACCTGTTGCTGGCCGCGCAACTGCGGCGGCAGGGTCAGGGCGTCGGACAAGGCCGCGGCGGTGGTGAAGCCGTTGGAGCAGGTGCCCGCCTGGCAGATGTAAGCGGTGGGCTGGCCACCCTCCATGCCGCGTCCGTGGGCGGGATGCTGCGCCGGCAGGGGCTCGCCCGGCTCGATCTGCAACACCATGCCGTTGGGCACGGGCTTGCCCCAGAAGGCGCGGATCAGTTCCTGGGTTTTGGAATTGCCCTTGTGGCCGATCACCACCACCATCAGGCTGTTGACCAGATATTCGAAGCCCACGAAGTAGCCGCCCGATCCCTGGATCATGCGGTTGGCTTCATTGCCGAAGGTGACAGCCAGAAGCGAGCAGCGGCCCATGTAATCGGTATCGCCGGTGAGCAGCGCCAGGCGGGTCAGCACGATCAGCATGGTGCCGTTGACGCTGGGAGCGGGATTGTCGAACAGCATGCGCGGACGCACGAACAACTGCTCGGAATCGTCGGCATAGAAGCAATAGCCGTTGATGTCCTTGTTCCAGAAATGATCGTCCAGCGCCTTGGTCCAGGCCTTGGCCTGGTCAATGAAGCGCTGGTCATTGGTCACTTCCCACAGCTGCAAGGCGGCGCGGGCCATGCCGGCATAATCGTCGGCGATGCCGGCGCTGCCCTTGGTGTGGGAGAGGCGGTCGCCGTCGCCCAGCAGCTTGACCACGCCGTCGAACGCCTTGGTCGCCGCTTCAATCCATTCGGGCTTTTCGAACACCATGCCGGCGCGGGCTATTGCCGCGATGGCCATGCCGTTCCAGTCCGCCAGCACGCGTTCGTCGCGGGTGGGCGCGGCGCGCTTGGCGCGCGCGGTCAGCAGCATGTCGCGCTGCTTGGCCAGCAAGGCCTCGTCGGCTTCGTTGGCCGGCACCGGGTTGCCCAGCCGGCGCGGCAGATTGCGGCCCATGATGTTGCCGTCGCGGGTGATGCCATAGACCTGTTTGAAGCGGGCCGAGAAGGTGCCCACCAGGGCGGCGTCGATCTCCGCCTCGCTCCAGGTGTAGAACTTGGCGTCGTCGACATGGGAGCCGGAGGAAATGGAGGCGGCGAAGACATCGCCCACCTTCATCTCGCGCAGCAAGAAGGTGATGGTTTCGGTCACGCGTTGGCGGCACAGCTCGTTGCGGTTGAACTGCCAGACGCCGGCGCACAGGTCGATCATCTGCGCCTGGTCATAGAGCATCTTCTCGAACGCCGGCTCCAGCCAGCGCTCGTCCAGGCTGTGGCGGAAGAAGCCGCCGCCGACATGGTCATAGGCGCCGCCGAACAGAATGCCGTCCAGGGTGGTGAAGATGATCTGGCTGAACTGGGGCGTGCCGGTGCGCAGGAAGGCGCGCCACATCACTTCGATCAGCAGCGGGTTGAGGAACTTGGTCACCCCCATCATGCCGCCGAAGAAAAAGTCATAGCGCTGGGCGATGCGCAGCGCCGTCAGGTCCAGGTTCATGCTTTCCTGGCCGGTGGTCATGTCGCGGTTGTAGAGGGTCTCGACCGCCGCCTTGACCTGGCCGGCGGTGTTGTCGGCGCGGGCGCGGTCATTCTTCCAGAGCTCGGCGCAGTCGCGGACCACACGCCCGAAGCTGGGATTGTCGGGCTGGTCCGTCGGCGGCTGATAGCCGGTCACCCACCAGGGCAGGCCCTCAGGCGTCAGGAAGATGTTCAGCGGCCAGCCGCCCGGATGCTGCATGATGCCGGCAGCGCCCTGGTAGAGCATGTCCAGGTCGGGACGCTCCTCGCGGTCGGCCAGGATGGGAATGAAGTTGTCGTTGATCTGGGCGGCGATCTCGGCGTCCGAGAAGCCTTCGCGGTTGAGCACATGGCACCAATGGCACCCCGCATAGCCCATGGAGAGCAGGATGGGCTTGTCGGCCTTCTTGGCCTCGGCCAAGGCTTCGGGGCCCCAGCTGCGCCACTGGACCGGGCTGTCCTTGTGGGAAAGAAGAAAGGGGCTGCTGGCGTTCTTCAAGCTCATCGTTCCATTCCATAGGGTGCGCGCAAGGATGCTTCCCGCCGGCCCGCTTCTGTGATGTTTTTGGGGCGGGGTTACTTACATCGAAACGGCGCCCCCGCAAAACCCCTGGAAAGGGCGTTAAGCGATAGCCGGACCGCCCTCAAAAAAGGTACCGCCATGAAGGTCACAGTTGAAATGGATATGACCCCGCAAGAGGCCCGCGCCTTCATGGGGTTGCCCGATGTCGAGCCGATGCAGAAAAAGATGCTGGACGACATGCAGGCGCGGATGAAACAGGCCTTCGATGCCAATGACCCCGAAGGCATGATGCGGGCCTGGATGCCGCTAGGCGGCGCCGAGGCCTTCCAGAAGTTCCAGAAGCTGATGTGGGACTCAGCCGCCAGCATGGTCAAAAAGGACGGCAAATAGCCTCTCCGATGCATTCCACGATCTTCGCCCTGGCCAGCGCGCCCGGCCGCGCCGGGGTGGCGGTGGTGCGGCTGTCGGGCCCCGATGCCGGGTCTGTGGCCGGCGCGCTGGGCGGGCCCCTGCCCCCGCCGCGCCAGGCGGTGCCGCGGCGGCTGCAGCACCACGGCGTCGAAATCGACCATGCCTTGCTGCTGTGGTTCGCCGCCCCCCACAGCTTTACGGGCGAAGATGTCGCCGAATTTCATGTTCATGGCGGGCGCGCGGTGCGCGAAGCCCTGTTTTCCGCGCTTTCGGCGTTGGGCGCGCGCCCGGCCGAACCCGGCGAATTCAGCCGCCGCGCGGTGGAAAACGGCAAGCTGGACCTGACCCAGGCCGAGGCCATCGCCGATCTGGTGGATGCCGAGACCCCGGCCCAATTGCGCCAAGCGCTGCGTCAGCATGATGGTGTGCTGGCCGATCTGTACGAGGGTTGGCGCGCCGCCCTGATCGTGGCGCTGGGCCGGGCCGAAGCGGCGATCGATTTTTCCGATGACGGCGTGGGCGAGACCGAATTCGCCGCCGCGCGCGCGGCGGCCGAGGAAATAGCACAGCAAATACAAAGGCATATGGACGATTCCGGCCGGGGCGAGAGCCTGCGCGAGGGCCTGCGCCTGACCATCCTGGGCCCACCCAATGCCGGCAAATCGTCGCTGATCAATGCGCTGGCCCGCCGTGACGTGGCGATTGTCTCGGACACGCCGGGCACCACCCGCGACGTGGTGGAGGCGCGGTTGGACCTGGGCGGCTATCTGCTGCAGGTGGCCGACACGGCGGGGGTCCGCCAGACCGCAGAGCCCATCGAAGCCGAAGGCGTGCGTCGGGCGCTGTCTCATGCGGCCGGCGGCATGACCTTGCTGTTGCTGGATGGCAGCCTTGCCGATCCGCGCGCCGGCCTGCCCGCCGATCTGCCGCCGCCGGACCTGGTGGTGTGGAACAAATCTGACTTATTTGATCAAGAGAGGGGCGGCGCGCGGGAGGGGATTTCCATCTCCCTGAAGACCGGCGCGGGACTTTCCATGCTGCAAGAATTGCTGCAGCAAAGGGTGCAGCAAAAGCTGGAAAACCGCGGCGATTCTCCGCTGCTAACCCGGCCGCGCCATCGCCACGCCTTGAACGAAGCGCTCGCACATTTGCTGCACGGGCTGGATGCGCCGCGCGAGTCACCGGAGCTGTTGGCAGAAGACCTGCGCCTGGCGATGCGCGCCATCGGCCGCATCACTGGACGCGTGGATGTGGAAGAGCTGCTGGATTTCGTGTTTCGTGATTTCTGCATCGGCAAGTAGAGGCGTGGCGTGATCAAGAAGCTTGGAATTGCAGGATTGGTTTTGCTTGGTGCGACTGCGGCCAGTGCCGACCCGCGCGACGAGGCACTGTCGGCGATGCTGCGATGCTCGGGCACCGGCGACAAGGCGCAGCGACTGGCCTGTTACGATTCCGCCGTGGTGCGTGTGCCTGGCGCGTTGAACCCGCCCACATCGCAAGCCAGTGCCGCGCCGCCGCTGATTGCCGCCGCGCCTGCGCCCGTACGGCGGGTGCGCAAAGGCTTCCTCTCCGGCATCTTCGGCAGCACGCCCACCCGCGCGCCGCAGACAACGGTGGCGCAGTTCGGCATAGAGAGCATCGCCGATGGCGGCCGCCAGGCCGAACCGGGGCCCATCGACGGCGATGCTTTTGACCAGGTCACCGCCCGCCTCGTCAGCTATGACGTGGAGAGCGGCTTCATGAGCGTGATGTTGGATAACGGCCAGATCTGGCGGCAGACCTCGGGCGAGCCGGTCGGCACCCTGCGGGACGCGGCGCCCCGCTACACGGTGACCATCTCGCGCGGCAGCGCCAGCACCTATGTCATGAAGCTCAGCCATTTCGGCCGCCAGCTGACAGTGCGCCGCCTCCGATAACCGCGCCCCTTGTGGATGGATTTGGCGGCGCGTATTGAGCCGCCGATGAAGTACGACGTCATCGTCATCGGCGGAGGACATGCCGGCTGCGAAGCGGCCGCTGCATCGGCGCGCTTCGGCGCCCGCACCCTGCTGCTGACTCACACGCTCGAAACCCTGGGCGAGATGTCGTGCAATCCCGCCATCGGCGGCGTCGGCAAGGGCCATCTGGTGCGCGAGATCGATGCGCTGGATGGCTTGATGGGACGCGTCGCGGATGCGGCGGGAATCCAGTTTCGCCTGCTCAACCGGCGCAAGGGTCCGGCGGTGCGCGGGCCGCGCGCACAAGCTGATCGCAAGCTTTACCGCGCAGCGATGCAATCCATGCTGCGCAACATCGCCAATCTGGAAATTCGCGCGGCGAGCGTGGAAGACCTGATTTTAAAGGACGGAAACGTCACGGGTGTTTTGACGGCGGACGGTGATGAGATTGCGTGCAGCAAGGTTGTGCTGACCACCGGCACATTTCTCAACGGCCTGATCCATATCGGCGAGACCAAAATTCCCGCCGGCCGGATGAAGATCGCTGACGGTGTCGAAGCGCCGTCGATCGGATTGTCGAAGACGCTCTATGGTTTTGGTTTGCAGATGGGGCGGTTGAAGACCGGCACGCCGCCGCGCCTGGATGGCCGCACCATCGATTGGGCCAGCCTGGAGATGCAGCAGGGCGATGACCCGCCTTTGCCGTTCTCGTTCCTCACCCAAAAGATCACCACGCCCCAGATCGCGTGCGGGATCACCCGCACCACCTTGGCGACCCACGCGGTCATCCGCGCCAACCTGCATCGTTCGCCGATGTATTCGGGCCAGATCGCCTCGACCGGCCCGCGCTATTGCCCCTCCATCGAGGACAAGGTCAACCGCTTCGCCGATCGCGAGTCGCACCAGATTTTCCTTGAACCAGAAGGACTTAGCGACGATCTGATATATCCCAACGGCATTTCGACCTCCCTGCCCCAGGATGTCCAGCTGGCCTTGCTGGCCACCATTCCGGGGCTGGAAAAAGCTGTGGTCCAGCGCCCCGGCTATGCCATCGAATATGACTATGTCGACCCGCGTGAGCTGTCGCCGGCGCTGGAGGTCAAAACCGTGACGGGTCTCTATCTGGCAGGCCAGATAAACGGCACCACCGGGTATGAGGAAGCCGCCGCGCAGGGACTGATGGCCGGCTGGAATGCCGCCCGGGCTGCCAGCGGGGCCGAAGCCGTCATTCTGGATCGCGCTCAGGCTTATATCGGGGTGATGCTGGACGATCTGGTGACCAAGGGCGTGTCCGAGCCCTATCGCATGTTCACCAGCCGGGCCGAATACCGCCTGACCCTGCGTTCCGACAATGCCGATCAGCGCCTGACCCGGCTGGGCCAGAATGGCGGGATTGTGGGTTCCGAGCGGGCCAAAGCCTTTGCCGTCAAGCTGGAGCGGCTGGATGTTTCACGTGAAACAATGAGTTCCTTGACCCTGACCCCTAACGAAGCTGCCAAGCATGGGCTGACTGTCCGCCTCGACGGGGTTCGCCGGACCGCCCTGGACCTGTTGAGCCTAACGGACTTCCCGTCCTTGACCCGGATCTGGCCCCAGTTGGCGGATTTGGCGCCTCAAATCGTCGAGCAACTGGAAATCGACGCCCAATATGCCGGATATCTGGATCGTCAGGATGCCGACATCGTGGCTTTCCGCCGAGATGAAGGACGGGCCCTGCCCGCCAGCCTCGACTATAGCGCCGTGATCGGCCTCTCCAATGAGGTACGCCAGAAGCTGGAAGCCATACGCCCGGCTACTCTGGGCCAGGCTTCCCGTATCGAAGGCGTCACGGCCGCGGCCCTGACCTTGGTTCTGGCCCACGTGAAGGGCCTGAAAGGCCGAAATGCCGTTCGGGCCTGACGAATTCGCCTCACAGACGGGTGTTTCACGTGAAACATTGGCCCGGCTGAAGGGCTATGCCGACATGCTGGCCGACTGGAACGAGCGCCATAACCTGGTGGCCCGCAGCACCCTGCCCGACCTGTGGCAACGCCATTTCTGGGATAGTGCCCAGTTGGCTCCTCTCATCCCCCAAACCGCAAAGACCCTCGCCGATCTGGGCTCGGGCGCCGGGTTTCCGGGCTTGGTGCTGGCCGTCCTGCGGCCTGACTTGGCGGTGACCCTGCACGAGGCTACCACCAAGAAATGCGCATTCCTGCACGCCGCCGCAGAGCGCATGGCTCTGCACGTCACAATCGAAAACGCACGAATGGAGGATCTGACCCCGCGGCCCTTCGATGTGGTGACGGCTAGGGCCTGCGCCCCCCTGCCCCAGCTGCTGGAATATGCCCACAGGTTCATGAGTCCGAACAGTGTTTGCTTGTTCCTCAAGGGACAAAATGTGGGGTCTGAATTGACGGAAGCCGCTAAATATTGGAACATCAAGGTCTCTCAGGTCCCAAGCCATACCGACCCTTCGGGTGCTATAGTGACCGTGAGAGAGCTGGGCCCCCGTCATGTCACTTCCCAAAAAACCGCGCGTCCTGGTCGTCGCCAATCAAAAAGGCGGGGTCGGTAAGACCACCACCGCCATCAACCTGGGCACCGCGCTGGCCGCCGTGGGCGAGCCGACCCTGGTGATCGACATCGACCCCCAGGGTAATGCCTCCACCGGGCTGGGCCTGCACCGCCAGGACCGCAAGCTGACCACCTACGAGGTGCTGACCGGCCAGGCCAAGCTGGCCGAGGCCATCGTGCCCACTCGCATCCCCGGCCTGTCGCTGGTGCCGGCGACGGTGGATCTGTCCGGCGCCGAGCTGGAGCTGGCCGGCATGAATCGGCGCAACTTCATCCTGAAGGACGCGCTGGAGGAATATTCCGTACACGGAGAAAATGCCTTCTCCTACATCCTGATCGATTGTCCGCCTTCCCTCACCCTGCTCACCTTGAACGCGATGGCGGCGGCCGATGCGGTGATGGTGCCGCTGCAATGCGAGTTCTTTGCGCTGGAAGGTTTGAGCCAGTTGATGAAGACCATCGAGTTGGTGCGCGAGAAGCTGAACCCCACGCTCGAGATTCAAGGCGTCGTGTTGACCATGTTCGACAAGCGCAACAAGTTGAGCGACCAGGTCGCCGACGACGTGCGCGCCACCCTGGGCGAGAAAGTCTACACCACCGTGATCCCCAGAAACGTGCGTATTTCCGAGGCTCCCAGCCATGGCGTGCCGGCGCTGGTCTATGACCTGCGGTGTCCGGGCAGCCAGGCTTACATCAAGCTGGCGGGTGAACTGATCCAGCGCGAACGGGTCAGGGCCGCGGCATGAATCCTCCCGCACAGGATCGTCCCCGCGGACTTGGGCGCGGGCTCTCGGCGCTGATCGGCGATGAAGTCGCCGCGGTGAAGGGCGAGCCCGCCCTCAAAAAAGATATCCGCACTCTGCCGGTCGCCTTCCTGCAGCCGGGCAAATACCAGCCGCGCAAGGCGTTCGACGACCAGCCGATGGCGGACCTGGCGGCGTCCATCAAGGAGAAGGGCGTCTTGTCGCCCATCCTGGTGCGGCCCATCGGCGCCGACCGTTATGAGATCGTGGCCGGCGAGCGCCGCTGGCGCGCCGCCCAGATCGCCAAGCTGCATGACGTGCCGGTGGTGGTGCGCGAGCTGCCCGACGACCAGGCGCTGGAAATCGCCATCATCGAGAACGTCCAACGCGCCGACCTGAATGCGCTGGAGGAGGGGGCCGCCTATCAGGAGCTGGTCGCCAAGTTCGGCCGCACCCAGGAAGAGGTCGCCCAGCAGGTGGGCAAGAGCCGCTCCCATGTCGCCAACACCATCCGCCTGTTGCAGCTGCCCGAGCAGGTGAAGGCCTGGGTGCGGGAGGGCAAGCTGACGGCCGGCCACGCCCGAACACTGTTAGGTACCGCCGATCCGGAAGCTCGGGCACGCGAATTGATCGCCGGCGAGATGACCGTGCGCCAAGCCGAACAGCGTTCGGTAAAGAAGAAAAAGCCCGGTGGAAAACCTGCGCAGGACCCGAACATCAAGGACCTGGAAGTCAGTATTTCCAATCGCTTGGGGCTGAAGGTTCAGATTGTCCACAAAGGGGATAAAGGTGGGGATATGAAGATCACCTACAAATCCCTGGAACAGCTGGACGAGCTGACACGCCGGTTGAGCAAGTCCTGACAAGCGCTTCAAGCGCTTGATCCGACTCGCTATTTAGTGCGTCGCAGCGCTTCGGCCACATCGATGCGCCCGTCATACAGCGCCCGTCCCACTACCACACCCTCGATGTTCGGCTCCTTGGCCGCCAGCAGGGCGTCGATATCGGCGATGGACCCGACCCCGCCCGAGGCGATGACCGGGATGGACAGGGCCCGGGCCAGCGCCGCGGTGGCCGTGACATTGACCCCCTTCAGCAGCCCGTCCCCGTCAATGTCGGTGAACAGGATGGCGGCGACTCCGGCATCCTCGAAGCGCTTGCCCAAATCGATGGGGGTCAGTTCGCTGACCGTGGCCCAGCCCTGGGTGGCGATCTTGCCGCCCTTGGCGTCAGCCCCGACCACGATCTGGCCGGGGAAGGCACGGGCGGCGTCCTTCACAAATTGCGGGTCGGTCAGGGCGGCCGTGCCCAGAATGACCCGGGTGATGCCGGCCGCCAGCCAGCCCTCGACCGCCGCCATGTCCCGGATGCCGCCGCCCAGCTGGACGGGGCAGGGGGTGGCGGCGCGGATGGACTTGATGGCCTCGACATTGGCGCTGTGGCCAGCAAAGGCGCCGTTCAGGTCGACGCAATGCAGCCACTGGAAGCCCTGGTCCGCGAACGCCTTGGCCTGGGCACCGGGATCGGTGTTGAACACGGTGGCGTCTTCCATCACGCCCTTTTTCAGGCGGACGCAGACACCGTCCTTCAGGTCGATGGCCGGGAAGATAATCATGGGCGCCAGCGCAAAAAGTTTTCCAGCAGCTTGATGCCGGCGGCCTGGCTCTTTTCCGGATGGAACTGGGTGCCGGCGATATTCTCGTTGCCCACCATGGCGGTCAGCGCCCCGCCATAATCGGTGGTGGCAAGCAGGTCGTCGGGCAGGACCGGTTTGAGCTGAAAACTATGGACGAAATAGGCATGGCTGCCGGCAGGAATGCCTTCCAGCAGCGCGTGCGCCTGTTCGATCTTCAGCTCGTTCCAGCCCATGTGCGGGATCTTCAAATTGGAATCGTCGGGGGTGATTTTCACGACTTCGCCCGCGATCCAGCCCAGGCCGGCATGGCGGCCGAACTCGACACCGACGGTGGCCAGCAGCTGCATGCCGACACAGATGCCCAGGAAGGGGGCGCCCTGCTTCAGCACTTTTTCGCGCAGGACATCGACCATGCCGGGCACCGAGGACAGGCCCTTCATGCAATCGGCAAAGGCGCCCACGCCGGGCAAAACGATGCGCTCGGCCGTCAGGACCACTTCGGGATCAGCGGTGGTGACGATATCGGACTTGCCGTTCGCCGCACGCGCCAACGCCTTCGCCGCGCTGGCGAGGTTGCCGGAGCCATAGTCAATCAGGGCCACTGTGGACATGGGGCGGTCGTATAAAGGCTGGAAACGGATTTGTCGAAACCGGGCGGGGCAGGGCAGTCCGGCCCAGAACGCAGGCCTAATTGATTAGGCGGTCTTCTTCGGCCCCGCGCCCTCTGTTATCGCGGCGATCCGGGTAAAGTCTTTGGCCAAGTAATGCCGATAGCGCTCTTTTGTGTATTCGATCCGCTCGCCGGTTTCGGCGGACTTCTTGATTCCGTTAAACCAAATAGTGCGCTTCCCCGCATTCTTACCGTTTTTGTTCTGAGCAGCCTGCGAAATAAATTCGTCAGAAGTCATTATCCAAAAAGCGGACATTCTCTCTGAGTAAAAAACAAACCAGTAATTTTCTCTGATTTCGTGAGGAATAGCTGCGAAAAGCCCTGCGTCGCCGAACTTCACGTCGTTGGACCGCGCTTTAATCTGAACCTGCGCTATAGACCCATCTTTACGCTTGATGATTGCATCTACCGCATGGTCGTCCACTAACGGAACATAGACATCCATTCCCTCTTTGAGCATCAGGCCGATGACCCAAAACTCGATGCGTTTACCGAAGCCTGCAGAATGCCGATATGTCTGTGCCATCAAATTCTCCAAACTAAAATTGGCGAATCCATAAAGCTAAAGACGCTCTAATTATCGTCCATCTTGAGCGCGGCGATGAAGGCTTCCTGCGGGATTTCCACCTTGCCGAATTGGCGCATCTTCTTCTTGCCCTCTTTTTGCTTGTCGAGGAGCTTGCGCTTGCGGCTGATGTCGCCGCCATAGCATTTCGCCGTCACGTCCTTGCGCAGGGCGCTCAGGGTTTCGCGCGCGATCACCTTGCCGCCGATGGCGGCCTGGATCGGGATCTTGAACATGTGGCGCGGGATCAGGTCCTTCAGCTTTTCGCACATCGCCCGGCCGCGGCCTTCGGCGCGCTGGCGGTTGACGATCATGCTCAGCGCATCCACCGGGTCGTCATTGACCAGAATGGACATCTTCACCAGGTCGCCTTCTTCGTATTTTTCGATGTGATAATCGAAGCTGGCATAGCCGCGCGACACGCTTTTAAGCCTGTCATAGAAGTCGAAAACCACTTCGTTCAGCGGCAGCATGTAGATCACCATGGCGCGGTTGCCGGCGTAAGTGAGCTCAACCTGGCGGCCGCGGCGGTCCTCGCACAGCTTCAGTACGCTGCCCAGATATTCATCGGGCACCAGCACCGTCGCCTTGATCCAGGGTTCTTCGATGTGATCGATATAGGTGACATCGGGCATGTCGGCCGGATTGTGCAGCTCCTTCATGGAGCCGTCATTCATGTAGATGTTGTAGATCACGCTGGGCGCGGTGGTGATCAGGTCGAGATTGAACTCGCGCTCCAGCCGCTCGCGCACGATTTCCAG